>JAPLGY010000176.1 GCA_026389955.1 Caldilinea sp.
GTTTGTCGGTCAGCCCGCCAAACAACGGCTGACTCATCGCAGCAAACATCTGGTACATCATCGCCCCAAAACCGATCTGGGCGATGCTCAGCTGGAAGCGGGTCGCCGCCAGGGTGAGGATGATCGCCACCGAGGAGTTCACGATGTCGATCGAAAAATGCCCGTAGGCGGCGGCTAACAAACGTGGCTTGTTCATCGTACCGAATCCCTTCAAAAATATGTCCAAAAATATCTTTTCAGGATAGCACAGACTTGCACAATAGCAGATGGCAGAAAGCACCTGGACACCACCTTGCCCCCGTTCGAGGGGTTGACGAAGTGGCCTGGCCGTGTCACAATCCCCCAATGACAGATGTGGACCTGGAGGAGAGCCATGGCAGCAGATTTTTCTAGACAAAACGCCGTCCGTGCAGTCGCTCGACAGCTTGGCTTTGACCTGTGCGAGTTCGTAGCGGTCGGCGAAGCAGCCCACGCCGACTTTTTTGACAGCTGGATCGAGGCAGGACGTGCCGGCGAGATGCGCTATCTCGAACGCAACCAGGAGCGTCGACGCTTCCCAGCCCTGCTCGCACAGCCGGGCGATCCTCCTCTGCGCACGCTGATCGTGCTGGGTGTGGACTATCATCAGTTTGACCTGCCTCCTCGCTGGCGCGACGACCCCAGCCGGGGGCTGATTGCCGCCTACGCCTGGGGAGACGACTACCACGAGCTGATCCGGCCCCAGCTCTATGCCCTTGACCGCTGGCTGCGGGCACAGAGCGGCCGGCAAAGCCTGGGGCGCGGCCTGGTCGACACCGGGCCCGTCTTGGAACGAGACTGGGCGGCAGCAGCAGGACTGGGCTTCACCGGCAAGAACTGTTGCACGATCCGCCCGGGCAGCGGCAGCTGGCTGCTGTTGGCCACGCTGCTGGTGCCAGAGCTGCTGGGGCCAGAGCTGCTGGGGACCCGCCCCTCTCCAACCTGCGGGCGCTGCACCCGTTGTCTGGCTGGCTGCCCGACAGCAGCCTTTTCTGCCCCCTACGACCTCGACCCGCAGCGCTGCATCGCCTACTGGACCATCGAAGCGCGCTCGATCATCCCACGCGAGCTGCGCTCCCGCTTTGGCAATCGCATCTTCGGCTGCGACATCTGCCAGGAGGTCTGCCCCTACAACCGTCGTCTGACGCCGCGTGCGACGTCGTTGGCCGGCCTTCAGGCCCACCACCATCGCATCGCCCCCCCGCTTCTGGAGGGCTTTGCGCCCTCCACCCCCTACTGGCTTGAGCCGGATGTCTTCAACCGCCACTTTGCCCGTTCGCCGGTCAGACGTGCCCGACAGCCTGGCATGCTGCGCAATGTCTGTGTGGCGCTGGGCAACTGGGCGGCCCCAGAGACGCTGCCGGCGCTCGAGCTGGCGCTCGGCAGTCCCGACCCGGTCGTGCGCTGCCATGCTGTTTGGGCTGTCGGAGAGGTGCTGAGGCGGCGACATGCCCCGGCAGCCGAACTGCTGCGTCGCACGGTGGTCCAGGAAACGGACAGCCGCGTCTGTGAAGAGGTGCGTATCGCCCTGGCTGACAGCTGACGGCCAGGGCGACAAGTTGCCCAATGCAACTTCTTGCTCGACAATACGTAAGATGGATTGATACATCCAATCCAGCGTCGCTGGCAGCCTCTCTGGGGGGGTGACCGGCCACGGTTGTTTGCGAAGAGGAGATTCAGTATGGAATTCATCAAAGCGTTGACCTTTGTGACCGACGACCCACGGTGGAAAGAAAAGGTGGCGATCGGCTCTGTCCTGGCGTTGCTTTCATTTCTGATCGTCCCTGTGTTTATCCTGCTCGGCTACAGCGTGCGCCTGATCCAAAACATGCGTGCGGGCAGTACGCTTCCGTTGCCAGATTGGGAGGACTGGAGCGGGGATCTGGTCCGTGGCTTCAAGCTGACGGTGGTCTATCTGGTCTGGAGCCTGCCGCTGTTGTTGGTCGCCCTCCCGATGGCTGTCGGCGGCATCCTGGCCGATTCTGACAGTGCGATCCAGGTAGTTGGCATCACGCTGGTTGTGGCCTCCTCCTGTCTGACCCTCTTTTACGCCATTCTGGTCACCTTGGCGACGCCGGGCTTCGTGCTTTGGTTTGCCCGCGACGAAAGGATTCGAAGCGGGCTGCAGCTCAGCCAGATTTTTGGCTGGACGCGCGGCCATCTAGGCGATGTCATCTTGTTCATGCTGGCCTACCTCGTTGCCAGCTTTGTCATCTCGGCGGTCGCCGGCATCGTCGGCACCCTGCTCTGTCTGGTCGGTCTGATCGTCACCGTGCCACTGGCTGTCTTTTTGCTCTATCTCTACCAGTTCAACCTGCTTGGCCAGCTCGCCTATCGCGAAGAAAAAAACCAGGCCTATTATCAGCCCCCGCTCCCGCCTGCCCTGTAACAGCCGTCGGCCGCCAGCGCTTCCTGGCGGCCGACCACCTTTCCAAAGCGTGCCAACCGATGATCCATCACCTGAACAAAACCCGCCACCTTTTTCAAAAGGCCCAGCAATTTATTCCGTACGGTGTCAACTCCAACTTCCGCTACTGGGGAGAGGAGACCCCCATCCTGGAACGCGGGGCGGGTGCCTCCGTCTGGGATGTCGACGGCAACCGCTACCTCGACTATCGGCTGGGGTTTGGGCCGATCATTCTGGGCCATGCCTACCCGGAGGTCAACCGCCGGGTAGCCCAGGCGATCGAGAACGGTGTGCTCTTCGCCGCGACCACCCCGGTCGAAATCGAGCTGGCCGAGCGTTTCACGCGCATGACCGGGATGGACAAGGTGCGTCTTTGCAACACTGGGGGGGAAGCCAACATGCATGCGCTGCGCATCGCCCGAGCCAGCACGGGCCGTGAAAAGTTTGTCAAATTCGAGGGCAACTACCACGGCAACTTCGACTATGTGATGTACAGCGGGCCCACTGCCCAGGCCAACCGGCTGGGCCCGCGCAGCCATCCGCACCGGCAGCTCGCCAGCGCAGGCATTCCGGCCGCAATTCGCAACTACCTGATCTCCCTGCCCTACAACGACCTGGAGCTTTTCGAGCGCACCCTGGCGGCCCAGGGCGAGGAAGTGGCTGCGGTCGTCCTGGAGCCAATCATGGGCAATGTCGCCTGCATCATGCCCGACCCTGCCTGGCTGCAACGTGTACGTCAGCTCTGCGACCTTTATGGGATTCTCCTCATCTTCGACGAGGTCAAAACCGGTTTCCGCCTGGCCAACGGGGGGGCGCAGGCCTATTTTGGGGTCAAAGCGGACCTGGCCGCCTACGCCAAAGCCATGGGCAACGGCTTTCCGGTTGCCGCCGTTGCAGGTCGCGAGGCAGTCATGGCGGTCGTCGGACCCGGGCGCGTGGCCCACGGCGGCACCTACTGCGGCAATCTGGTGGCCGCCACTGCTGCCGCCACAACCCTTGAAATTCTGGAAACTCAGCCCATCCTCGCCACCATTTTCACCCATGGGCGCCGGCTGATCGACGGCATCCAGACTGTCCTGCGGCATGCTGGCGTCCCCCATGTCGTCTCCGGCGTCCCCTCGATGTTCAGCGTGCTGCTCGGCCATGACGAGCCGCCCACCGACTACCGCAGCTACAGCCAGTTCGACAGCCAGCTCTTCGGCCAGCTTGGGGCTGAATTGATCCGACGCGGGGTGCTGGTCGACGACGACCCGCGCGAGCCCTGGTTTGTCTCCTACAGCCACCAGACAGCAGTGGTCGACGAAACACTGACCTTGTTCGAGGAGGCTGTCCGGGCAGTTTTTGCCCACCGCTGACCCGCTCCTCGATTGTCGCCCTGAGCCCCCCCGGGTCTGTGCTCTGCGAGCACAGACCCCCAATTGGGCGTATCCTTTTCTTCGCTGCAACGTCATCAAAAATGCTTTTTCATTTATACTCCGCGCTGTTCCTCTCGTTGTTCCCTCGGAGCCCTTACCCGAACAATTTGGAGGAACCGCATGGACAATTCAAGCGATCAGAACAACTACTCGGGCCTTTTTTACACGATGTTGATCTTGGGCATCATCGGGTTTATCGGCTTGCTCGTGGTCGCCAGCAACGCCGCCACCAGCGGGCTGTAAGGCGGGCGTTTTTACACCGCCAGAATTTACGCCGCCAGAGGGAATCGCGCGTGGTCCTGTTGTGCGGAACAGGCGACGCCCCCCTGCCAGGACGGACCGGCTGCTGTGCTGGCCCGTCTTGGCAGGGCATTGGATCATTCCCCCTTGATCTCGGTCCAGATCCGATCGTAGAGTGGCGTAGCTTCCCCCACATCTTGGAGACGGTGCCCTTTCTTGAGCACGTCAGGAGGGGTATTGGTGATCGGGGATTCGACATAGCTTGTGTAGAGCTCTGGATGGTTTTGGCGCGCATGGTCCAGGGCAGCCAGATTGGGGTTGGTGTAGGGGAACTCCTCCAGCATTTGCCAGAAGAGATCTCCTTGCAGCGAATAGTTCAGCCAGGCGTAGGCTGCATCCAGATGCGGGGCCTCTGCGGGGATGGCGTAGTTGTCCTGCCAGAGGATCACGCCTTCCGAGGGATAGATGTACTCGAGCGAAGGCACCTCGCGCTGGGCAAGGAGCGCCTCTCCAGTCCACACGATCCCTAGATCGACGTCGCCGGCGATCAGCGCGTTTTTGGGGCTGTCGCTGTCAAAGAGCTTGACGCCTTGGGCCAGTTCTGCCAGTTTGGTCTTGGCCTCTGCCAGCTGGGCTGGGTCCTGTGTGTAGGCGTTGTAGCCCAGCGCCAGCAAGGTGGCCCCGATAATCACGCGAGAATCGTCGAGCAGCACCAGACGGCCGGCATATTCTGGCTTCCACAGGTCGGCGTATGACTGTGGAAGGTTTTCCACGACAGCCGTATTGACGACAATCCCATCGCTTCCGGCCTGGTACGGAAGGGTGTAGCGATTTCCTGGATCAAAGGGGAGATCCAGGTAGTTGGGGTCAAAATTTTTCATGACTGGCAGCCGGCTTTGGTCCAGTTCCTGCAGCAGGCCCTGCCGGATCAGCAGGTCCACCATGTAGTCGGTTGGCTGCACCAGATCGTAGCTGGCGCCGCCCACAGAGAGCTTGGCATACAGCTCCTCGTTGCTGGAGTACTCTTCTCGGTTGACCCGAATTCCGTAGACTTCTTCAAAACAATCGACGGTTCGTTGTGGAATGTATTCGGTCCAGACAAACAGATTGAGCTCGGTGGAGGTCACTTCCAGACGTGGGTTTGGCGCTGGACACGCCGAAGCTGCCTGGTCGGTACTGGCGCCGTTGTCTCCGCCACAGGCGGCCAGAAACCACACCAACCCCACGATCCACCCCTGCCAAAGCTGTTTTTTAACCATTTTTTCTCCTTCCAGGTTTACTTGCGCTGTTGGAACCATTGTGAAATCCCGACGACGGTCAGCACCATCAGAATCCAGAGTGTGGACAGTGCGTTGACTTCCGGTGTCACGACCCGGCGCAGCAGGCCGTAGACGTAGATCGGCAGCGTGGTGGCTCCGGGTCCTGTTGTAAAAAAGGTGATGATAAAATCGTCCAACGACAAGGTGAACGCCAACATTGCCCCGGCCAGCACACCGGGGGCGATCAACGGCAGGGTAATCCGTGTGAAAGTGGTGAGAGGGGGGGCTCCCAGATCCATTGCGGCCTCTTCCAGCCGGCTGTCAAAGCCATGCAACCGAGCGCGCACCACCAATGTCACAAAAGGGATGCTGAAGGCAATGTGGGAGACGATCACTGTGCCCAGCCCCAGGGTCAGCCGCAGGCCGGGGGCCAGCATGCTGTTGACCCAGCCAAAGAGTGCGCTGAAGAGAACCAGGATTCCGATCCCCATCACAATTTCAGGGGTCACCATGGGGAAATAGAGGGCGGTCTCGGCGCTTTTTTTCCCAAAAAACTCATAGCGCTGCAGCGCCAGCGCGGCCAAAGTGCCAATGATCGTCGACACTGCGGTCGAGGTCACGGCAATGATCAGGGTATTGCGGGCAGCATCGGCCACGCTGCGGTTTTGGAGGAGTTCGCAGTACCAGTAAAACGGTCCACAGGGTCCCTGGTTCACGACCCCTTCGAAGACGACATTGGTGCGCGAGACGTTGAAGGAAAAGACGATCAGCACCACGATCGGTGCGTAGAGAAAGAAGTAGACCAGCCCCGACAGGGCGGCCAGCCAAGGGGACTGTCGGGGCTGGCTCATCCTGCGGCGATCTCCTCTCCCAGCCCGAAGCGTCGGGTGTAATAGAGCGTCAACACCAGGGTGATTCCCAACAACACGATCGAGGCTGCAGCGCCAAAAGGCGGGTCGCGCGCGTCCAGGAACTGCCGCTGCACCAGATTGCCCACCAGGATCACCTGACGCCCGCCCAGGATGTCCGAGACGACAAAGGTGCCGATCACCGGGACAAAGGTCAAGATGGTTCCGGCGATGATGCCGGGCATCGAGAGGGGGATCGTAACCCGCCAGAAGGTCTGCAGCGCGTTGGCATGGAGATCGGCGGCAGCCTCGTAGAGTGCGGGCTCGATCTTCTCGAGCGAGGTATAGACCGGCAAGATCATAAAGGGCAGAAATTCGTAGACCATGCCGATCAACACAGCACTCTGCGAGGGATACAGGTCCAGCGGCTGCCAGGGCAGACCCACCAGCCCCGCCACAGTGCCCAGGGTGGTGTTGAGCACACCTTGGCTGCGCAGGATCATCACCCAGGCATAGATGCGGATCACAAAATTGGTCCACAGGGGGACCAGCACCCAAAAAAGCAGCAGGTTGCGCCGTCGTTGCGGCGCACGGGCAATGAAATAGGCCAGGGGGTAGGCCAACAGGAGCACGACCGTGGTCGTCTGGAATGCCAGCGCCAACGAGCG
>JAPLGY010000208.1 GCA_026389955.1 Caldilinea sp.
GGACCGCTGGCTTGACCGCAAGCTGCCCTCGCTGTTGGCCAATCGGCTGATCTCGAACGTGACCGATGTTCGTCTGCACGACTATGGCTGTTCGCTCAAAGCCTACCGCACCGAAGTGATCCGACACGTGCGGCTCTACGGCGAGTTGCACCGCTTTATCCCAGCACTGGCCAGCCAGGTTGGAGCAAGTGTGACGGAAGCGCCGGTCAACCATCGAGCCCGCCAGTTTGGCCGTTCCAAGTATGGCATCAGCCGCACCGTGCGGGTGATGCTTGATCTGATCAACGTCTGGTTTCTGGGCGCGTATTCGACGCGGCCGATCCATGTTTTTGGCACGCTGGGTCTGATCTCGAGCTTGTTTGGGATGTTGGTGGGCTGCTACCTGACGGCGCTCAAGCTTTTTTGGGGGGAGAGCATTGGCAACCGTCCTCTCCTGCTTCTGGCGGTGCTGCTTGTGGTGATCGGCGTGCAACTGGTGACGATGGGGCTGTTGGCCGAGATGATCACGCGCACCTACTATGAAAGCCAGAACAAGCCGATCTATGTGGTGCGCGAGATCGTCAACAATTTCGTGTGAGGAGTCGGTGCGGGCGGCGGTATGGGGTGGCGTCCGCACCGACCTGATAGTTGGGAACGGTTAGTCTGCTCAGCGGCTCACAGTCGGCAGATAGATCTGCTGGTCGCAGGGCAGGTTGGGTTCTTCCAACGCGACCACGCAGATGAGGTCTGTCCACGTTCCTCCTGTGGGCACGCGGCCAAACCCTCCGAAACGAGGTCGTTCGTCCCAGTCGAACCCATCGATGATCGCAGTGCCTTCTCCGCCGTACAGGCCGACGAAATCGTTGGCGTTCTCCAGGGTAAAATTCATATGCCAGACGCTGCGGTTGGGGAGCGTATTCTGGCCGATGTCGCTGTCGGCCAGAAAGGCGAGCAGCTGGCCAGGGGCAAGCGTGACCCCGGCGGGGATCCGAAACTTCAGCGGTTCGTTGCGGTCGTTGGTGATCGAAAGGCCGTCGAGTGAGACGGCGGCGGTGCCTGGGTTGTACAGCTCGACCCAGTCTGGCCGTTCGGCGGGTTCGTCGGGGTCGGGGACGTAGTCGTTGCGGGAGACCACTTTGTGGATCAACACCCTGGGTGCTGTATAGCCGGCCAGATAGCCGTAGTCGCGGCCGAGCAGCGGGAAGCGTGTGCTTTCTGCCTGTCCATCGCTGGCTTCGACATAATAGCGCACCAGCGTGCCCGTGGGCATGGCTGGAAGAGCGGCTGCATACTGGGTGGGGCCGATCTGGGCCATCGGGAGGGTTGTCCAGGAAAGAGGCGCTGTGTAGGGAGCGGTCTGGGTGATGTAGCGGATCTGCGCCACGGCGACCCCGACGTCGTCGGTGATCGTTGCGCTGACTGTGAAAGGGCCGGTGGGGCCGGGCAGGTCGACCGTCAGCGTCGGTGACGTCACGTTTGAGATGTAGGGTGGGTTGACGCTGTTGCTTTTGCCGGCGGTGGGGCGGCCGGGCCGCCAGTTTCCGGTGCCGTCGAGGCTGCGGGCGTAGGAGATGTCACTCTGTTGGGGCCCAAATTCTACCTCGTCGATTTTGATGACAGAATCGTTGCTTTGGACTGCGTAGATGCCCACATATTCGCCTCCTGCTGACAGGCTGAAATCCAGGTGGAGGGGGCCCCGCTGCGGGTCATTGTCGGCAAAGAGAACCAGAAAGCTGTAGGCAGAGATCGTCAGGCTGGCTGTGATCACATGCTTGGTTGGCCGTGCCGGGTCATCGGTCAAAGCCAGCCCGGTCAGCGAGACCGGGCTGCCGGTGGGGTTGTAGAGTTCGATCCAGTCTGGAGTGCGGTCGGGGTCGTCCGGGTCAAAGAGGGTAGAGCTGTTGGAGGCCATCAGCTCGTTGAGACGGAGGTCAGCCAGCCCAGCAGGCTGCTCCGGCGCAGCAGTTGCCGGGCTGGCGACCCAAAACAGTGTGGCAGCCAGGAGGCTGCCGATCAGCAGGGCGGTCGTTGTGCGAAGGACAGGGTGCATGGGCATCACTCCTTGGGCTGGTTCAGTAACAGCCGCTGCCATCGGCGACAGAAGGCAGGTACACAAACGAAGAAGGGACAAACGAGAGATTGTAGCGGCCAGGCGTCGGGGTGGCGTAGCGAACCCATTCGTGGGGGTTCAGGTCGGAACGTGCCCACGCGTGGTCGGGCAGCTGCGGATCGAAGGAGACCTGGTCGATGACCTGGTTGCCGCGCGCGTCGATGTCGTACAGCACAAGGGTCTCTCCGTCCCGGCTGAGGCTGAACGGCACATGGAAACTTCCCTGTTCTGGTTCAGCGTCGGCGATGAAGAGCTGGTAGCTGTGTGGCTCCATCAGGGTCCCTTCTGGGATTCGATATTTGCGCAGGTCGGTGGGGTCGTCGGTCAAATACATGCCTCTCAGGTCGATTTTTTGGCTGCTGGTGTTGTGCAGCTCGAACCAGTCCGGGTATTCGAGCGGTTCGTCGGGGTCGACCAGGACGGTGCGGTTGTCGGCCATGAGTTCGTTGACCACGATGGGGATTTTGCGGTTCTGGCTGGGGTCGTTGCTGTCGGTCAGCGAGCGCATATATTCGCCGAGCAGCGGCATGCGTGTGACGCCGTCGACGGCGGTGCGTCCGTTGCTGACGATCGAAACGGTCAGGCTTCCTGTGCCGCATTGGGGGTTGGGTCTGGGCTCGGCCACCACAAAGTAGCGGGTTGTAGCTCCTGGGGCAATGAAATTGGCGGGCAGATCGAGGAACATGTCTCCGTTGTCGAGCAGGAAGAGGGTTTCTCGTCGGATCGACATATCGCTTGCCGCAGCGAAGCGGCCGTCGCCGTTGTCTTGATAGACCTGCAGGGCAGAGAAGAGGCTGCTGACCTGGTCGGTGGTCAGCCGGGTTCCGTCGCTGTTTTCGAAGCGGAGCGTGAGCGAAGCGAGCTGGAGGGGGGGGTTGCCTGGCCGCCCGCGGTGGGTCACACTGGTTTCGACCAGCAGACGTTGGGTGCCTGCGCTGAGATTGGGCGAACTCTGGGTCAGGCGGAACTGCCCACCACGGTTTTCATGCCAGGCGACCTTGCCGTCCTGGCGCGAGGCGGAGAGCACATCCAGGTCCTGGTCGCCGTCCAGGTCGGCGACAAAGACTCCGTGCGCCACTTCGGCGAAGGGGCTGATCAGGTGTTCCTGCCAGCTGGGGACGACTTCGCCCATATTTTCGTACCAGACGATCTGGTTGTTGTATTCGACAGCGGCGACGATGTCCTGGTCGCCGTCCCCGTCCAGATCGGCTCCGAGAGCAGCGTGGACGCCGCGTGCGGTGTCGCTGACGACATATCGTTGAAAGCCCAGACCTGTGTTGAGACGATTGGCAAACCAGGAGACCGTGTGGTCGCGCTCGGAGGAGACGATGATGTCCATGTCGCCGTCCCGGTCCAGGTCGGCTGCATGGATGAACTGTGCGCCATTGGCGTTGGCGTAGAGGATCTCCTGGCTGAAGGTGCGCGGGCTGGTCTGGCGGAAAATGGTCACGCGGTTGTCGTTGGCTGAGGCGGCCATCAGGTCCATGTCGCCGTCCCCATCCAGATCGGCTGCATAGCTGGAACGGGGGTAGCCAAGGCTGCGGGTGACGATCTGCTGGGTCCAGGTGGTGCCGTTCCGGTCGCGGTTCTCGTACCAGGCGATCGAGCCGTCGCCGTCGGTGGCGGAGTAGATGTCGAGATCGCCGTCGCCGTCGATATCGGCGAGATTGGCATCGCGCACGCGGCTGGCAGAATCGCTGACGAGGCGGGTGACGAAGGTGGGGGTCCCGTTCTGGCGCAGCTGGTTGACATAGAGCAGAATGCGGTTGGTGTCGCGGTCAGCCGCCACGATGTCGTTGTCTCCGTCGCCGTCGACGTCCCCGGCAGCAGACCAGCGACCTCCGGCCAGGCCAGTGTCCAGCACGACGGTTTCGAAGACAGGCGGGCTCCCCCCCAGGTTGCGGTGCCAGGCAACTACGTTGTTGGAGGTGGAGGCAATATCGGTCTGCCCGTCGCCGTCGAAATCTGCAGCCGAGACCGAACGGGTCTGGCTGAAGGTGTTGACCACCCGTTCTCCCTCGAGAAGGGCGGATCGGTGGATCGAATTGTTGACGTGCAGGACGATTCGGTTGTCCACGCGCGAGGCGACGACGATGTCGGGATCGCCGTC
>JAPLGY010000259.1 GCA_026389955.1 Caldilinea sp.
CAGGGCTAGACGGCTGCACGACGAAGGAGAGTACCGGTTATGGCACGTATTTCTGGTGTTGATATCCCACGCGACAAACGGGTCATCATCTCGCTGACCTATATCTATGGGATCGGCAAGGCGACCAGCCAGAGAATTCTGGCTGCGACTGAAATCGACGAAAACCGTCGTGTCAAAGATTTGGATGAAGCGGAAGTGACCCGACTGCGCGACTATATCGACCGCAACCACCTGGTCGAAGGCGATCTGCGTCGCGAAGTCAATATGAATATCAAGCGGCTGATCGAAATCGGCTGCTACCGCGGGCTGCGCCATCGGCGCAATTTGCCTGTCCGCGGCCAACGGACACGCACCAATGCGCGCACACGCCGTGGGAGCCGCAGGACAGTCGCCGGCAAGAAAAAGACGCCGCGCAAATAGCCAGCTCTCTCTGGCCGTTTTGCTCAAACGACCCGATCTGCTGTTGATACTGAACAACTTTATCAGAGTGCGGAGAAAAAGTAATGGCTCGACCACAACGTACACGACGAGACCGGCGTACAGCGCGCAAAGAAAAAAAGAACGTCCCCATCGGACAGGTTCATGTCCATGCCTCGTTCAACAATAGACTACAACATGCGCGAGGTAGATGTCTTCGTCAAAGGACCCGGCCCAGGCCGCGAAAGCTCGGTACGTTCGGTACAGGCCGCAGGGCTGATCGTGCGCTCGATCACGGACATCACACCGATCCCGCACAACGGCTGCCGATCTCCCAAAAAACGCCGGGTCTAGCCAGGCACGGCCCAACTCTGATTGACGCTGAGCAGCTTTGCTCAACGTCGGCAGACAAATCGTCTGAATTTTTCAACACCTGCTTTGTCCAGGTGAGAACGACCAACTGTTGCCAGACAGCGTGGCTGCTGTCTGACTGTACTGTGGAGGAACTATGGCACGATATACTGATTCAGTTTGCAAGCTGTGCCGGCGCGAAGGCCAGAAATTGTTTTTGAAAGGCGACCGCTGTCTGTCTCCCAAGTGTGCGATCGAACGGCGGGCTTTTCCCCCGGGAATGCACGGCAAAAAACAGACCTTCCGCCGCAAGACATCTGACTACGGACTGCAGCTGCGTGAAAAACAGAAGGCCCGCCGGATCTATGGGGTGCTTGAACGCCAGTTCAGGCGATATTTTGAGGAGGCCAACCGCAGCAGCGGGATGACCGGCGTCAATTTGCTGGCGATGCTCGAAAAACGGCTCGACAACGTGGTCTACCGGCTTGGCTTTGCCGACAGCCGCGCCCAGGCCCGCCAGTTGGTTCGCCACGGCCACTTCGAAGTCAATGGACGCAAAACCGACGTTCCCTCCTTCCAGGTCAGCGTCGGCGATGTGATCAAGGTCAGCGAAGGCGCGCGCAGCAAAGCGTACTTCAAAGAACGCACAAAGTTACAACAGGGAGCCAACATGCCCGCCTGGCTGCGCACCAGCAAAACTGAGATGAAAGGCGAAATTCTTGGCACACCGGCACGCGAAGACATCGAGATTCCACTCAACGAACAGCTCATCGTCGAGTACTACAATCGCTAACAGGACGAAACGCTGCGAATTTTTTCAGCACTTCGCCGCTGCTGTAGAACGTGGAATCATTTGTAAGCCCGATCAACGCTTCCGGGAGGGATGCCCTTGTTAAACATGGTACTACCCAAAATTGAGGTGGAGGCAAGCTCTCAGAACTACGGCCACTTTGTTGTGAGCCCTCTGGAAAGCGGCTACGGCATTACCCTGGGCAATGCGCTGCGCCGTGTGCTGCTCTCCAGCCTGCCAGGCGCTGCTGTCACCTCAGTCCGCGTCAGCGGAATCCACCACGAGTTTTCAGCGATTCCGCATGTGCGCGAGGACATGACGCGACTCATCCTGAATATCAAACAGATCCGTTTCCGCGCCCAGACCGAAGATCCTGTCCGCATCCACATCGAAATTGTCAACCCTGACCAGTATCTGTTGACGGCCGATTCCAACGAGGTCGACCTTGACATCGAAATGACCGTCAATACCGGCCGCGGCTACAGCCCGGCGGAAGACCGCGGCCGCCTGCCGCTGGGCGAAATCCCAGTCGATGCCATCTACAGCCCCATTCGCAAGGCCGCTTACAGAATCGAACGCACCCGTATCGGCCAGCAGACCGACTACGACAAGCTGCATCTGGAGATCTGGACCGACGGCACCCTCTCCCCAGACGATGCCCTGCGCCGCTCTGCAACCATTCTGGTGCAGCACCTGACGCTGCTGGCCGGCGCCGAAGTGCTCGTTGTGGACAGCCGTGAGGAAATCGCCGAAGGAATCCCCGCACGCATCTTCGAAGCACCGATCGAAGAATTGGAATTGACCGTGCGCGCCTACAACTGCCTGAAACGGGCCGGGATCACCAAAGTCGGTGAAATTCTCAAACGCATGGAAAAAGGCGAAGACGAAATGCTCGCCATCCGCAATTTTGGCAAAAAATCGCTGGACGAGCTGGTCGAAAAACTGCACGATAAAAATTACTTGAATGTACCTGGTGTCGATTTGAGCGCCTATATCGGTGATGCCTACAAACCCCTCACCGAGAGCGAAGACACCGAAGAATAAGCTGGAGGAGAATTGGAATGCGTCATCGAGTTTTTGGACACCACCTGGGACGCGATACAGCACACCGCAAAGCGCTGTTCCGCAACCTGATACGCGAACTCTATCTGCACGAACGGATCGTGACGACCGAAGCAAAAGCACGCGCCGTGCGCGGCGACGCTGAACGGTTGATCACCAAGGCCAAACGCGGTGTCACTGCAGAAGGCTACCGGGTCCATGCCCAACGACAAGTCGTCGCCTACCTGAACGACAAAACTGTCGCCAAAAAAGTCTTCGATGTCTTTGCACCACGCTACGCTGCTCGCAACGGCGGCTATACACGGATGGTCAAGCTGGGAAAACGCCAGGGAGATGCTGCCGATATGGTCATCCTGGAGCTGGTGGACAACACCGCCGCACTCTGAGGACCGCCAACAACCCGCTTGCTGCAAGTGACAACACCCGCTCGAGGTTTTTGTGCGCTGGTCGCCTACGATGGAACCGATTACCACGGTTTCCAGTACCAACAAGGGGCCGCCACAATCCAGGCTGATCTGGAAATGGCTCTGGACCGCTTTTGTCAACGCAGCAAGCGCGTGGTCGGTGCCGGACGCACAGACAGCGGCGTACACGCCAATGGCCAGGTTGTTCGGGCAGATCTGCTCTGGGAGCACAGCGCCAAAGACCTGGAACGGGCCTGGAACGCATCTCTGCCGCCGCTGCTGGCGGTGCGCAGGGTGAGAAAAGCCCCGCCTGGATTCCACCCACGCTTTGATGCACTCAGCCGTACCTACCAGTACCGGGTGCAGTGGTACCGACCAGGAGATGGCTCTCCAGCCGCACGAATGTCGCCGTTGACCGACCGATTTTCCTGGCTGGAAACACGTTCGCTCGATCTGGAGGCGATGAATGAAGCAGCCAGCTTTTTGATCGGCCAGCATGACTTTGCTGCGTTTGGACAGCCTCCCGAAGGCGAAAACACCGAACGGTCCGTCACAGAAGCACACTGGCAGATCGCTCAAAATGCAGGATCGCCCGCAAGCTATCCGGGAGTGTCTCTGTTCTTTACCATTACCGCAAATGCTTTCTTGCGCCAGATGGTGCGTAACCTGGTCGGGACGCTGCTGACGGTGGGCAGAGGAGAACGCCCCCCCACAGCACTGCAGCGGGCATTGGCAGCGCGAGACCGACGTTGCTCTGCCCCGCCCGCAGCCGCACGAGGGCTGTTCTTGGAAAGAGTCACCTACCCACCAGAGCTGGATCGGTGGATCTACACCGATGTGCTGGACTGATTGCAAAATAAAAGACTGCCAGGTAAAATTTCGTTTGCCAGATGGCACGAAACTTGTTCGACAGAGGAGCCAATACGTGAAAACGATGATACCCAACCAAAATGAAGCCCTGGAAAATCGCGAGTGGTTTGTCGTCGATGCAACGGGTAAGACGCTGGGCCGTCTGGCCACGGAAATTACGCGCGTGCTGCGCGGCAAGCACAAACCCATTTTTTCGCCCAATATCGATACCGGCGACTTCGTCGTCGTGATCAACTGCGAACGGGTTGTGGTGACAGGAGCTAAACTGGACACGGTCCGCTATTACCGCCACTCACGTCACCCAGGCGGCCTCAAAAGCCGCTCGATGCGTGAAACCCTGGACCGCTTCCCCGATCGCGTTCTCTTCGAGGCCGTGCGCGGTATGATGCCCAAAACCAAGCTGGGACGCGCACAGATGAAAAAGTTGCGCATCTATGCCGGCACCCAACACCCACATGCCGCCCAACAACCGGCTGCGCTGGAACTGTAAACGGATTTGAACAGGGAGAACTCACAATGACCGAATATGTAGAAGCAGTCGGACGCCGCAAAGAATCGACTGCCAGGGTGCGCATCTATGCCGGCACCGGTGAAATCGTCGTCAACAACAAACCCGCCAACCAATACTTTGGCCGTGCCCTCGACCAGATGATCCTGCGCCAGCCATTGGTGCTGACCGGCACAGAAGCCACCGTCAACATCAGCGTCAAAGTCAACGGGGGCGGAGAAGGGGGCCAGGCATCTGCAGTCCGTCTCGGAATCGCTCGCGCCTTGACCGAACAAGACGCCAATCTGCGCCCGTCGCTCAAGGCAGCAGGGTTCTTGACACGGGATGCCCGCGCCAAAGAACGCAAAAAACCTGGCCTGAAACGCGCCCGCAAAGCTCCCCAATACACCAAACGCTAAAACCGTCCGCTGTCCCCCCCCGTGCCCATCCGTTCCATTCAATGCAGAGGGGCCTGCTCCACCAGCAGGCCCCTCTGTTCCATCCGTTAGATGACAAGACAGATGCTCTCTCGATGATCCCAGTCAAAAGATGATCCCAGTCAAAACCGGACTGCTCTGCGTCCCCTACTACGATGAAGCCGCTCTTCTGGCCGTCCGCCAACAGCTGCGCCAGACATTGCCCGGGGTAGTCGTTCTGGCCGATCGCGCCGTAGACAACAGCCGCTACCGCATCGAAGAACTGTTGCGCTGCTGGTGCGACGAGGAAGAGCTTGACCTCATCTTGACAATCGGCGGCACCTGGCCAGCGCCAGGCCCCACCGCCCAAGAAATTGTGCCCGAAGCGACTCGCGCAGTCCTCGAACGCTGGATGCCCGGCCTGTCCGAGGCGATGCGAGCATACGCGGTCGCCGACTCCCCACTGGCATTGTTGGACCGCGGGGTCGCAGGAATTCGTGGCCGTACTTTGCTCATCAATCTGCCCGCAGGCCCAACAGCCGCCTCCTTGTTCCTGGAGGCCATTGTCGACGTTCTGGCAGCTGCCCTGGCTTCTCTGGCCGACCCACCCACCCTTCCTTCGCTCGAAGACGCACTGGCCGACGAAGACGCACTGGCCGACAACAGCAGCGTTTCGTGACAGTTATTTCTTTTCTGCGCTGAAATGCTGCGCCAGACGGCTCTTGAGCGCCACTTTGGACTGATAGCCTACAATCCGGTCCACAGGCTTCCCATCTTTGAAAAGCAGCAACGTTGGAATGCTCATCACACCAAACGCAGACGCCGTGATCTGGTTGTGGTCGACGTCCAGCTTGGCGACTGTCAATTCCCCACTCATTTCACCCGCCAGTTCTTCCAACACAGGCGCAATCATTTTGCAAGGGCCACACCACTCTGCCCAAAAATCCACCAGCACCGGTTTGGTGGCATTGACCACCAATTCGTCGAATGTGCCATCTGTTATCGTAAGCGGTTTTGCCATGGTTTGTCTCCTCAAATTACAATTGAATCTATCACTACAAAAAGTATAGTACACCGCTCTCATTGATTTGTCAAAACTTCGGGTAAGCCTGCATGCGCGCGCGCAGCAGCTGCTCCACAGGCCAGAGCAGAACCAGCCACAGGGCATCCAGCAGCAACAAAAAAAGCAGCGCACCGGCTGTGAGCTCAAACAGAGGGGCCGCCGAACGCAGCAGCAACTGCAACGGCGCCAAGGGCAGCCCCGCAGCCCAGTAGAGCAGCCCGGCAAACAGGCTGTAGAGCAGGACAGGCTTGAGGGGCTGCCGATCGCTGCTGCTCGGCAACATGCTGTTGCCGACCGCAAAAACCAGATACGCCCAGACCAGCCCATCCGCTGTCCCCAGCGACTGCCAGAAACTGGCCGCTGCCAGAGCCAGTTCCCCGGCAGCCAGAGCCTCCACCAGTGCAGGGGTGGCAAAAAAATGCCAGCCCACCCAGGCGATCGCCCCATTTCCAGCCAGCAACGGGGCGACCCCCACAAGACTCTCGCGCCAGATATCAGAACGCTCGACGCTGACACTCCCCAGGCCAATAAACTTCCCCTGTCGGACTGGCCAGACCCGAAAGCGACCGGTCCGCAGCCCAACCGCACGCGCAGCCAGCCAGTGCGCGCTCTCATGCAGAAAAATGCCAGGAAGCCAAAGCAAAAAAAGGACGATACTGGCCAGCTCTGCCCAGCCGGACAGATAGTAGACGACTGCCTGAACACGCAGACTGACCTGTCGGCTCATCCACATCAACAACAAAAAAGCCACGCTGAGCAGCAGAAGAAGGGGCAGTGTTTCAAGCTGGGGCATTGTGGCAGACAGCCTCACGGCACTCTGGGGGCGGTGAGCTCCAGGTTGTAGGTCAAATTTTCCAGAAACCAGCAGCCGTCGAGCCGAACCAGCCCCCAGCGATCGCCTGCTTGGGCGATCTCTGCACCGATCTGGGTCGTTGCCAGCACTGTCGCCCGGTTGCCAGCCACCGTGATCGACAGATCGGGGCGGCTGGCTGTGGCCGGAGCCCCTGGAAAGACTGTACGAACATAGCGGTGCCGGATCGCATCCAGACCACGCCAGAACTGGTCGTCATCGCTGCGGTCTGGCGTGTGTTTGGCATCTGCAACATACCCTTCCGCAGACCACAGCGCCATCAGCGCGTCGATCGACTGCGCCACGACCAGCTCCCCCTCGGCTGCCAGCAGCGCCCCAATCGCTGCCGAGTCGCCGCTGCCCGGCGGCCACCCCAACCCACAGGACCCACCCGCAACAGGCTGCTCCGCCTGCGCGCAGCCAGCCAGCCACAGAACCCACACCCAGACCACCCACCAACAACGCCCTCTGCGAACCATACTCCCCCGCTACGCTGGGGTCCGCTCAGCCAGAACAATTGTCTGACGGAAAAAGAGACGCAGAAACGTTTCGTGCATGGCCAGGGTCTCCTCGAGCGTGCCATACCGCCCCGAGGTCAACTTGAAAAGCACAATCCCGTCCGACTGCCGACGCTCGGCATCTGGAAACAGATAAAAATAATAGACGACATGTTCGACAGGGACGGCGTCACCGGGCAAATTTTTTCGGGCGTGCAGCCACAGCCCATAGAGTTCCCCCCCCTCTGCCAGCACAGCTGGGTGTGACCCCAGGTCGTATTGCCAGCCGTCAGCGTCATAACAGATGTCAGGCGCATGAAACGGCTGGGAGCTGCGCCCGCCCACCATGCTCAGCCAGAGCGATCGCCCCCTGTCGTCGGTGTAAAGACGCTGGACGTACTGCTCCGGCTCCAACAAAATCAGCACTTCCTGGTTGGTCTCAGGGACCTCGACGCCGCGCCAGTTGCCGACCTCCAACGGCACTGCGTGGAGATCGTGGTTGAGGTCAAAATCAGCGTTCGCAACCACAGCCCGCTCGCGCGGCGTGCGCTGCCAAAAGTCCAGATCCGTCACATAGACCCGCTCCGCACCGACTGCCAACGGCTGGTCTGCATTCAACCAGACAGACAATTTCGGGAAATAAACGGCGACCAGCCCGCCCCCCAACAGCACACTTGCCGCCAGCGCTGGAAACCACGAACGCCACGCCATCAGATCACCTCGGCGCGCAACGCAGCAAACCCCAACCAGCGTTTGATGGGGACGATCAGTGCCAACACGCAGAGAAAGAAGATCGGGCCTGAATAATCGTGGTAGAAGGTAAACCCAATTTCAGCCCCCCAACCCCGCGCCACAAAAAGCAACGTGGCCACACGGACGATGTTGCCGGCAATTGCCAGCGGGATCGCCGACAACACCAGCCAGAGACGCGCACTCCACTTCCCTTCCAGCACATAGGCCACCAACACCAGCAGCGCCAACAAGGTGATCAGA
The DNA here is from genome assembly GCA_026389955.1 of Caldilinea sp. The sequence continues at coordinate 8,201 of JAPLGY010000259.1, forward strand.
GAGTTCACACCGCTGCACTGCGCGCCGATCACCAGATCTGCGTTGGGGAGTGTCACCGAGTTGCCCACAATCGTCACATCCAACCCCAACCACTGGACGATTGCACCCGAACAGTAGCCGGTAAACAAGGCCAACGGCAGCGTGATCCGGTCCAAAAAGGGCAGCGGCACCATCCACATCAGATAGGTAATTGGAAAGATCAGCCGGCGCACCACTTCCGATCCAGCCACCGCCCAGACTGTGCCAGCCAGCATGGGGATCATGGCAAATGCGGCCAGATAGTAGGCGCTCTGCTGCAGAAACCAGAGATACAGCAGCAATCCTGCAGCCAGAAGCAGCACGCCGACCAGAGTGCCTTTTCCTGGCTGGTAGACCAGGCCAGGATCGTTGCGGAAGCGCTGAACTCCCAAATAGACCGACAATGGCAGGATCAGCAGCCCATGGCTGTAATACTGGTTGGACAGCCACTCGTACCAAAGCCATTGCCATACCGGCCAGGTGATCGCAGTGAAACTGATCAGGGCAAAGATGGGCAACCAGACTGGTCCAAGAGCAAAACGAGACATCAAAGGTCCTCCCGAGAAGAGACTCGGCAACCCACGGTTGGGGAGGGGAGATGGCGCTCCCCCCCCCAACCGTACATCGGTTCAGTAAAGTGCAGCGGTCGTTCTGACCATAGCGACATAGCTTTCGGCTTTCAGGGCGGCTCCCCCGATCAGCGCGCCGTCGATGTCCGGCTGCGCCATGATTTCACCGATGTTTTTTTCGTTGGTGCTGCCACCGTACAACACACGGACGGTGGCAGCCGCCGCCGCGCCCAGCAGTTCACCCACCGCGTTGCGCACCACGCCGCCACAGATGGCGTTGGCCTGGGCAGCAGTCGCAGCCTTGCCAGTTCCAATCGCCCAGATCGGCTCGTAGGCCACAACGATCCACGCCATTTGGTCGGCTGTCACGCCAGCCAGGGCAGCTTTGACTTGCCCGCTCACAAAAGCGTAGGTCTCCCCCCGCTCGTTTTGCTCGAGCGTTTCACCCACACAGAGGATGGGGGTCAGCCCAGCTTCCAAGGCCGCCAAAACCTTCCGGTTCACCCCCTCATCCGTCTCGGCAAAATACTGGCGGCGCTCGCTGTGCCCGAGGATCACATAGTCGGCCATTCCTCGCAGCATCGCCGCACTGATCTCCCCCGTGTAGGCCCCGCTGGCCGCCCAATGCATATTTTGGGCCCCCACAGCAATCTGGCTGCCGGTGAGTTCAGCGCTGACCTGCGGGATGTCCAGAAAGGGCGGGCAGAGCACCCGGTCTACCGGATGGACGCCACCGACCTGCTCTCGGATCGCACGTGCCAGAGCAACGGCTTCCTCGACAGTCTTGTTCATTTTCCAGTTGCCAGCCATCATTGGCCTGCGCATTCTCGTTTACTCCTTGCTGCTCGAAGGCGTGCTTTCGACCGCAGAGTCTCCCGCTGCGAGCGAAGAGGAATTGGATTCTTCGAAACCAGAGCCGGCTGCGTTGCCGGTCTGCTCAACATATTCGTCCTTGGTGAGCCAGCGTCCTCCTTGAACCACATGGCGCACGATCTCTTTGTTCGGATTCAGCCAGAGCTGGACTTCGACCTGGCCGAAGCAGCGGCCAGCCCCTGACGTGTGCAGCACCTTGCGCACAAAGTAGCCGCTGCCTTCTTCGTCGTCCAGGCTGAGTTCATTCATCAGGTCGATCTGGCCAGCCAGCGGCTCGTGACAGCGGTGGTCGAGCACGTAGATAGGCAGATATCGCTCGCTGCGCGGCCGGCCCCTGAAGAGCGCCAGCAGATTTTCCCAAAAGCCCATGCGCCGTCTCTGCTCCTTTCTTGAGAGCTGCCTGGTACAGGGAGGACTCAGTGGACCGCTGGTTGCGCGGGTGAAAAAACTTGCCTTCTCGCCTGCTGGGCAAGCCCCTGTGGACTAGCGATCGTTGAGCGCAGCCACACCCGGCAGTTCGATCCCCTCCAAAAATTCCAGGCTGGCACCGCCGCCGGTGCTGACATGGGACATCTTGTCGTCCAGCCCAGCCTCGCGAATGGCGGCGGCACTGTCGCCGCCGCCAATGATCGTGGTCGCATTCCGCAGCCCACTCAAAATCTCAGCGATCGCAAACGTTCCCCGGGCAAATTTGGGAAACTCGAAGACACCCATCGGGCCATTCCAGACAACGGTGCGGGCCCCCGCCAGCCGATTGGAATAATGGGCGATCGTGGCCGGCCCGATGTCGAGCGCCATCCAGGTCGGGGGCACCTCGCCGGCATCCACCACCCGATCTGCAGCCTCTGCGGCGAAGGCCTCAGCCACCCGCAGGTCGACCGGCAGGTGAATCCGGTCACCCCCCCGCTCCATCAGGCCGCGCGCAGTCTCCAGCGCCTCTGTTTCGACCAGACTCTTGCCCAGATTCACCCCCTGTGCTGCCAGAAAGGTGTTCGCCATCCCGCCACCCACCAAAATGGCGTCGACTTTGGTCAGCAAGTTGGAGATCACCCCGATCTTGTCGCTGATCTTGGCCCCTCCCAAGATGGCCACAAAGGGACGCTCGGGGTTTTCCAGCGCGCTGCCCAGAAACGCCAGCTCCTTTTCCATCAAAAAGCCGGCGACTGCCGGCAAATAGCGGGCCACCCCTTCTGTGCTGGCATGGGCACGATGGGCGCTGCCGAAGGCATCGTTGACATAGACATCGCCCAGACGCGCCAGTTCGGCAGCCATCGCCGGATCGTTCCGGGTCTCGCGCGGGTCAAAACGGGTGTTCTCCAGCACCAGAATCTCTCCTGGCTGGAGGGCTGCCACAGCAGACTCGGCTTCGGCACCGGTCGTCTGGCCGACAAAGTGAACCGGCGCCGAGAGCAACGTGGCCAGATGGTCAGCGGTCACCTTCATGCTGTACTTGGGGTCAGGCCCCTCTTTGGGACGGCCAAGATGGCTCATCAAGACCAACGCCGCCCCGTGCTCCAATAGGTACTGAATCGTCGGCAGAGCTGCCCGAATCCGAGCGTCGTCGGTGATCGCCCCAGTAGCCTTGTCCTGTGGCACGTTAAAATCGACCCGCACCAGGGCTTTCCGACCCTGCCATGCAATCTCTTTGACCGTCTGCTTGTTCATGAAAACGCCACGTTTCAAACTCGACTGCCAGGCAGGCGCGGCGCCGGACTTAGATACCCTGCTTGACAATGAAATCGATCAGATCGCCGACCCGAGCACTGTATCCCCATTCGTTGTCGTACCAGGTCACAACCTTGACCATCTTGCCATACACGTTGGTAAATTCGTAATCCACCGAACTGCTGTAGGGGCTCCCCTTGAAGTCGATGCTCACCAACGGCTCGCGCACAACCTGCAAAATCCCCTTCATCGGGCCAGCGGCTGCAGCGTCCAACGCAGCAAAAAGCTGCTCTTTGGTGATCTCACGGTCGACGGTCGCCACAAAATCTACGACCGAAACCGTCGAGGTGGGAACACGCATGGCGTACCCATCAAATTTCCCTTTGAGCTCCGGAATCACCAACGCCACTGCCTTGGCAGCCCCCGTGGTGGTAGGGATGATGCTCATCGCTGCCGCACGGGCGCGGCGCAGGTCGCTGTGCACCAAATCGAGAATGCGCTGGTCGTTCGTATACGCATGGATGGTCGTCATCAACGCCTGATGGATGCCAGCCAGATCGTTGAGCACCTTGGCAGCTGGAGCCAGACAGTTGGTCGTGCAGCTGGCGTTGCTGAGAATATGGTGGCGGGCCGGGTCGTACCTGCCTTCGTTGACCCCCAGCACAACCGTCAGATCCTCCCCCTTGGCCGGTGCGCTGATGATGACTTTTTTGGCGCCAGCATGCAGGTGAAGCTCGGCTTTCTCGCGCGTGGTAAAGATCCCTGTGCTCTCCACCACAATGTCCACCCCCATGGCCTGCCACGGCAGTTTGCTCGGGTCACGCTCGGCAAGCACTTTGATCCGGTCACCGTCGATCGCAAGATCGCCGTCGATCACCTCCACAGCGCCCGGAAAGGTGCCATAGTTGCTGTCATACTTGAAAAGATGCGCATTGGTTTTGGTGTCACTCAGGTCGTTGATTGCAACCAGGTCAAATTTGCCCCGATGGTTCTCAAAAAGCGCCTTGGTCACCTGACGCCCGATCCGACCAAACCCGTTGATCGCTACCTTGACTGCCATTTCATCCACTCCTTTTTATCTAAAAAGTTTATTTTATCAGCACCTGTTCCAAATTGTGTATTTTACACTTTGGGGGATCGAGCCGCAAGTTTGCGATAGACCTCCAACAAACTCGCTGCCAGTTTTTGAGAGTCGTGGCGCCAAGGACGTGCAGAATCGACAATGTCGCCCGTAAAAATTTGAAAACCAACCCCTTCACCGGTCGCTGGAAGGGTCACCCAGCTCGCCTGCCCGCCCGGCGACCGGGCCGGGTCGTAGTTGTGGTTGGCCAGCGCGACAGTGAACGCCTCGCCGGCATGCTGGCGCAGTTTCAACAGATGGTCGAGCACGGTGTACCCATCAGTCTCCCCTGCCTGGGTCGCTACGTTGCACACATAGATGCGAACCGCCGCAGAAGCAAGGATCGCATCCCGGATCGCATCGACCAACAGATTGGGCAGCACACTTGTGTAAAAACTGCCCGGCCCCGCCACGATCAGATCGGCCTGAAGGATCGCACGAATCGCCTCCGGGTAGGCCCGGGCGTGGGCTGGCTGCAGATAGACCCGTTCGATCTGGCCGCCGGCCAGGGATATGTTGCTCTCTCCCTGCACAACCACCCACTCCACATGGCCGTCCGCCAGAATTCGTTTGACCTCGGCAAAGAGGGTGACATTTTCCAAAGTGCTGGGCAGGATGCGTCCGCGCACAGCCAGAACCCGGCTGCTCTCTGCGATCCCGCTCTCAAAACTGCCGGTGATGGCAGCCATCGTCGTGATAAACAGGTTGCCAAAACTGTGCCCAGCCAGCCCGTTGGGCTGCTCCCCCACATCGCTTTCGGCAAAACGGTACTGGAACAGCCGCGTCATCAACCCTTCCACCTCGCTGAGCGCCGCAATGTTGTTGCGGAAATCTCCCGGCGGCAAGGTGCCAGTCTGCCGACGCAACCGCCCGCTGCTGCCGCCATCGTCCGCCACTGTGACAATGGCAGTCAGGTTGTCCGTGTGCTCGCGCAACCCTCGCAACAGCTGCGGCATGCCTGTTCCCCCACCGATCGCAACAATACGCGGCCCGTGCCGCCGCTGCTGGCGGTGCAGCCAGGAGCGCAGTGCCCGTCTGTTGTGGAGAGCAGGCTCCTCCGGCCAGATCGATCGCCCGATCCACCCATACAGACGAAAAATTCCGAACAGAGCACTGGCCGTTCCTGCCCCGATCAGCAGAATGCCCCACAGCCAGGTCGAAGGAAAAAGAGCAGAAAAATTCTGCTGACCCAGTGCCAGCCACACGAGCAACAGCAACGCAAAGCCCAGGCTGGCCAGGCAGAACCCCACCAACACAAGCAGGAGGTAGCGTTTGACGCCCCTCCCGGGCCGCAGCAAAAACAGCCCATTTTCAGAGAGCAGAAGAAAAAACTTGACAAACCGGTCAGACATGAGAATCAAAAATCCCCGGTACAGCACAGGAAGCCTGACTTTTCTGCGCTGTACCGGGGAAAAAACATCCCTTGTTCTGGTCTGCCTCAGTCTGCCAGCGGCACGTACAGCCGCTGACCTTCCGCTGCATCACCGTCCACCGTCACTGCAATGGTGTCGCCGGCGACACTGTACGGCCCGGCATCGACGACCGCAAAGGAGTAGCTGCCCGGCGCCAACGCACCCACCGTAACCCCGCCTTCAGCAGAGACAAACTCCCCAACCTGGCTGCCCGCATCGTCGAAGACACGCAGGGCCACCCCTGCCACACCCGCCTCGTCCGCATCCATTGCCCCATTTTGGTTGCCGTCAACATAAAAAAGCACGGCGACAGCGTCCGGCTCGACCGCCGCATCCTGTCCCAAAAGCGCCGCAGGAGCCGATTGGGCCGCAACGGGCGGTACAGCCAGCGTGGCTTCCATCTCCTGCATCGAGACCAGCGCCTGGTCCAATGCCGCCACAAAGGTGTCGAAACGAGCCCCCGTGACCGCCAGAAGATCGACCGCGCCCTGCAGACTCTGTACAGCAGCCCCCTGGTCTTCCAGCTCTACCAGCGTCTTGTCGACCTGGCTGCGTGCGCTGGCCAGCTGCTCTCGGGCTTCTACTACCTGCCCCGCCACTACATCCACATTCTGGCTGACCGCACCGATGTTCTCGCTGAGACGCGCCAGGTTGGCCTCCATGACCGCCATGCGCTCCGGTCGGGTAAAGTTGAGGGTGCCCCCGTTGATGATCGCCAACACCAACATCGTGGCCAACATCCCCAGCACCGCACCGCCGATGGCCGCAAAGAACATCGAAAGCGAATCCTGACCTGCAACTCTGTACTCCAGGTCCGGTGCAGCCACTTTGCGTTCGCTGCTCTTCAGCTCCAATTCACTCTTCTTCAGCTCTAAGGACTCGTTTTGAACACTCATAATCCTCCTTCAAACTCGCTACAAATGGTTCGTTTGCCACCCAGTGGCACCTTATCACATTCCGGGCCCCCTGTGCCATAATAGTGGCAGAGCACGGCTCAATCAGTAAGCTTGCCAGAAAATTCTCAGAGACTCTTCTCAGAGACTCTTCTCAGAGACTCTTCTCAGAGAGACAGACCAGCTGGCAGAGCCTGCACGGGCGCCTGCGTTGGGTGCCCAGACCGGCACCTGTTTTCTAGTGTACTGGCATGCTCCGGCGTGCGTCAAGCCGGAGAGGGGTGCGATTGACCGACAAGATCCAGCTGTTCGCGCCGCAGACGCGCAGGGCCACGCACGCATCCCCCGAGGATGCAGTGGTCGATTTTCTGCTGGCACCGTCGACCCAGCTTCTGTTCGACGCGCTGGCAACACAGCCGCTGGACGACAGCCAGTTGCTGCCAACGCTCGCCCGGCTGCGCCGCCAGCTGCCAGCCCCATTTGCCGCTGCGTTGGTCGACCAGGCCCGGCTCCGACGCCGTGCCGTCGCCAAATTTAGCGCGGCCAGCCGGATGTTTTTTGTCGCCGAAGCGCTCGAGCAGGCTACAGCCGAAGAGCCAGCCCGCCAGCGTGCGGCCCAACTGGATCGTCTGGCCCCCGCCGGGCCCCTGCTGGACTTGGGGTGTGGCATCGGCGGCGACCTGCTGGCGCTTGCCCGCTATCGTGCTGTTCTTGCCTACGAACTGGACCCGCTGCGTGCCCGCTTTGCCGCCGCCAACGTGGCAGCCGCCGGATTGGCAGACCGTGTCACCGTCCATGCCTGTGATTGGACAACGGCGCCGCTGCCCCCAGCCGCAGCAGCCTTCGTCGACCCAGCCCGCCGCCATGCCGGACGGCGTACATTCGATTTGCATGGGTTGCAGCCGCCGCTGGAGGCTGTGCTGCACCTGCGACGCCAGATCGACTGCCTGGCCGTCAAAGTTATGCCAAGTGTACAGGAGCAGGAGCTGCCAACAGATTGCTGCGTAGAATTTGTCAGCCATCAGGGAACCTGCAAAGAAGCGGTACTTTGGTTTGGACGCCCAAACGCCCCTGCACGCTGGGCGTCTGTGCACCGCAGCGACGGCTGGCACTCCCTGGCCAACGATGGCTCGTGCCCGCCGCTGGGCCCGCTGGAGCCAGGCATGGTGCTCTATGAGCCAGACCCCGCTGTGATCCGTTCCGGTGCCTTGGGCCCCCTGTGTGCCCGCATCGGCGGCCATCTTTTCACAGCCGACATCGCCTATCTTGTCGCCCCCCACTGGCACGAACAGCCCTTCGCCCAGACGTTCGCCGTCGAAGAAGTTCACCGTTTCAACCTCAAACTGCTCAACCGCCGCCTGACTGCCCTTCAGATCGGAACAGTCGAGCTGCTCAAACGCGGCTTCCCCCAAGAGCCAGAATCCCTGCGCCCCCGCCTGCAGCTGACCCCAGGCGGAAAAAGCGCTGCGGTGCTCCTCACCCGCCGCGGCGACGAACACTGGATGATCCTCGGCCAGCGGCTGACAGCCCACGCTACGGGAAACAACCATGATCACACAGACAGAGACGATTGAACTGGCACGACAGGCCGGCATCCTGCTGGCCGACCGGCAGCTGACCTGCGCCACCGCCGAAAGCTGCACAGGGGGGCTGATCGGCCACCTGCTGACCGAAATCCCCGGCAGCTCGGCCTATTTTGCCGGCGCTGCGGTCGTCTACAGCTACACAGCCAAAGAACGGCTGCTCGGCGTCGACCCAACCCTGCTGCTGAACGAGGGAGCTGTCTCCGCATCGGTGGCACGCCAGATGGCACAGGGCGCCCGGCAGCTCTTCGATGTCGATGTCGCCGTCAGCGTCACCGGCATCGCCGGGCCAGGAGGCGGCCTGCCCGGCAAACCCACCGGCACCACCTTCCTTCACCTCAGCGCCGTCAACGGCTACGAACAGGGCAGCCACCAGCTCTGGCAAGCAGACCGCAGCACCAACAAACTGCTGAGCGCCTACGCTGCGTTGCAGATGCTCCTCGACTACCTGGCTGCATGACTCTTGCAGTACAATAGATATCGTCAAGAAGAGAGGTCTTGGAAGCAGGCTTCCTCTGCCCAAAAAAAGCCCTCCAAAGATGAAAAAGGAGAGAACATGCATCGAGAAGTCCTGGTGCGCGAACCCGTCAATACCTTGGTCAGAATGACCGCCAACGGCGTGCTCCTGCCCACCTCGTTTGTCTGGCGAGACCGCACCCGCTATGTCGCCAATATCGGACGACAGTGGGAAGAACAGGTGCAAGGCAGGAGGGTTCACTGCTCCTTGATTCAAGCTGTAGACAACAATACCTTCGAACTGCACTGGGATCCTGCCAACAACCAGTGGACCTTGCAGCGTGCCTGGCTGCACGACCAGGTCGCCTAGCGATGGACCGACGGGTGCAGGTTCCGACGCTCTCTACCAGCCAAGTCCAGGAGGTCGAACGCCTATTGGTCGAACGGTTTGCCTTCGACCCCCTGCAGTGGTTGGAAAATACAGGGCAACAGCTGGCCAGGCTGGCTCGTCGGCTGTTGGAAGGAAATGTCACCGACCGCCCCATCGTTGTGCTGGCCGGCCGCGGCACCAACGGCGGCGGCGGACTGGCAGCCGCACGCCATTTGCTCAACTGGGGAGCCTGGGTGCAAATCGTCTGCAGCTATCCAACCGACAGCTATCGCGGGGCTCCCGCTCGCCAGCTTCAAATTTTACAGGCCATGGGAGCCCCGCTGGCCTGGGCCGAGGAGGGCTGGGAACTGCCCCCCGCCGACCTGTTGATCGACGCCGTCATCGGCTATGGGCTGCGCGGCGACCCCCGCGGGCCAGCCCGCGCCCTGCTCCAGCTGGCCAACAGCAGTGCAGCCCCGATCCTCAGCCTGGACACCCCCAGCGGCGTTGACACCGAACAAGGTCGACTCTTTACCCCCCATCTCCAGGCTGCTGCTACTTTGACGCTCGGGCTGCCCAAAACAGGCTTTCGTCAGCCTGCAGCTGCAAAAGCCTGCGGCGACCTCTATCTGGCAGATATCGGCGTGCCCCCCGAACTCTACTCGCTCGTGGGGGTCGACGTTCCACCACTCTTCGGCCAGGAGACCTTGATCCCACTCTCCGCAGCAGCAGGCAGCCTGTGGGCCTGAGCAGCACTTCCACGATGAAAGAGAGACTCGCATGCGTGCAGCCATCGCCGTCAACGGTGTGGTCCACGATTACATCGCCCTCGCCGCTCTTTTGCGACCAGAAGACTGTCTGATCGGCGCCGATGGGGGCACTGACCACTGGCTGGCCATCGGACGCACCCCCCAGATCGTGGTCGGCGACCTCGACAGCCTCTCCCCACAAACCGTCAGCAACCTTTCCGCACAGGGCGTTCTCTTCGAGCAGCACCCCCCCGACAAAAACCAGACAGACCTGGAGCTGGCAATCGAACGGGCACTGGCAGAAGAGGCCCAGGAAATTCTGATCGTCGGTGCTCTGGGCGGTCGACTCGACCAGACACTGGCCAATCTCTTGATCCTGGCTCAACGCTCTTGGAGTGTGCCCGTGCGGGTGGTGGAAGGCAACCAGATCGCCCAGGTGCTGCACGGCCCCGGTTCGCTGACCCTCCATGGCTCGCCCGGCGATACCTTGAGTCTGCTCCCGCTGAGCGCAACGGTCGAAGGGATCACCTACACAGGGCTGCATTATCCCCTTCAGAATGCGACCCTCTCCTTCGGCAGCACACGCGGGGTGAGCAACACCCTCTCCAGCACTCGCGCCACAGTCACACTCCGCTCCGGCGTGGCGCTCATCGTCCAGACGCTTCATCCCTCGCCAACATAAACCAGATGGTCCCGCGACGGCACTCAGCCCCTGCCACACCAGCCCCTGCCACACCAGCCCCTGTCATACCGACGGAGCCCTGCGGCGCGACAGGAGCGCAAGCCAACCTGATGCAGCCAACGCCCCCCCGAGCCCCCCCAACTGGCTGGAACGCAGACCCGCCACCACCGCACTGTCCGCCACATACGCGTCAGCCAACAGGATCACCAAAGACGCAGCCAGCAGCGCATGCCCCACCGTGCGGCCCGGTGTGGCCGCCCGCACCCTCAGCCAGACCCACACCCCACTGACCCCAAACCCGACCGCTCGGTAAAGCGCTGCCGGATGCCGCATCTCTCCAAAATAGGGGCGCGCCCAGGGCAGATCGCTGGGAAGCCCCACGATCGCACCGGTCAGATAGTCCGAAACTGCCAACGCGCTGGCAGCCATCAAAGCACCTGCGGCAAACGCCGCCACAACCCGAGTCGGGTGCAGAGCATAGCGCAGCAGATATCCGTACGCAGCAGCCACAGCCGCTGCCACCCCTGGCCAAAATGCAAAACCGCTTGGGCGCAGGCTGAAAAGCAGAAGCGGTTCTGCCGAATAGACATACCAAAATTGGAAGACATTCCATACTCTCGCTACAATAAAGCCTGCCAGGAGAGCGATCAACCCGGTGTTCCAAAGGTCATCCGGGCGCAGACCCAGGCGGCGCCCAACTCGCCCAGCGGTCTCCAAACCCAGATAGACCGCCAGCAACGCAAAGATCGGAGCGGTCGGCAGAGTGATAGGCCCCAAAGGCAGTGCTGGATACATTGTCGACTTTTCTCGCTCAGTGCAGTCAGTATGGGCTTTGCCAGCCTGGCGTCGCCCACAGCAAATCAACCCAAAAGGAGTTTTTTGTTATGCGAATTCTCGTGACCGGCGGCGCCGGTTTTCTCGGCAGCCATCTCTGTGACCGGCTGCTGGCCGAAGGACATGATGTGGTGGCCATGGACAATCTGATTACCGGCTCGACCGACAACATCGCCCATCTGGCCGGCAACCGCCGTTTTCAGTTCGTCCACCACGACGTCACCAATTACATCTACCTCAGCGGCCCCCTGGATGCTATTTTACACTTTGCCAGCCCTGCCAGCCCAATCGACTACCTGGAGTTGCCCATTCAAACACTCAAGGTCGGCAGCCTGGGCACCCACAACGCGCTGGGGCTGGCCCTTGCCAAGTCGGCCCGCTTTCTGCTGGCCAGCACCAGCGAAATCTACGGAGACCCTCTGGTCCACCCCCAGCAGGAGAGCTACTGGGGCAACGTCAATCCGATCGGGCCGCGCGGCGTCTACGACGAAGCCAAACGCTTCTCCGAAGCGATGACCATGGCCTACCACCGCAGCCACAACGTCGACACCCGCATCGTACGTATTTTCAACACCTACGGGCCACGCATGCGGCTGCGCGATGGCCGCGTCGTCCCCAATTTCGTCGGCCAGGCGCTGCGCCAAGAGCCGCTGACCGTCTACGGCCAGGGAAAACAGACCCGCAGCTTCTGCTATGTCAGCGACCTGGTCGACGGCATCTACCGTCTGCTGCTCAGCCAGGAGAACACCCCGGTCAACATCGGCAATCCCACCGAGCTGACCATCTATGACTTCGCTCAAGTGATCAACGAGCTGACCGACAACCCTGCCGGCATCCGCTTCGAACCGCTGCCCGTCGACGACCCACAGCAGCGCCAGCCAGATATCACCAAGGCGCGGCAATGTCTCGGCTGGAGCCCCCAGGTCGATCTGCGCAGCGGAATGGCACAGACCGTGGAGTGGTTTCGCAACCAGCTGAAGGGATGACTTGCCCAGATCGCGCATTCTGGCCGGTGCGCTTTGTAGACCATTCCCACCACATCAGGTATACTCCATCTCATGAATCTTGACCACATCCGCAATTTCTCAATTATCGCCCACATCGACCACGGCAAAAGCACGCTGGCCGACCGTCTGATCCAGATGACTGACACGGTCACCGAACGGGAGATGCGGGAGCAGTTGCTCGACTCCATGGAGCTGGAGCGTGAAAAGGGTGTCACGATCAAAGCCAGCGCTGTGCGCATGATCTACAAATACCAGGGCCAGGAATATGAGATCAACCTGATCGACACC
>JAPLGY010000030.1 GCA_026389955.1 Caldilinea sp.
CCATCGATTTCCGTAAAGATCTTCGAAAACAACGACGGCACCGTAGGTTTCTTGGCGTGGTGTCTCGACAAACGCAACGCCGCGTGCCTGCATGTCGTGGTACTCTTCCCAGAAATCATCGGTGTGCAAAAAAAGAAAGACACGCCCCCCTGTCTGTGCACCGATACACTGCTGCTGAGCCGGCGTTACAGCTTTTGCCAACAACAGACAACAATCCCTGGCGCCGGGCGGTGCCACCAAGACCCAACGTTTGCCACCGCCAAGGTCGGTGTCTTCGACCAGATTGAAGCACAGCGTCTGTGTAAAAAAGACAATGGCTTCGTCGTAGTCGCGCACCAGGTAGGTGATATAACCGATATGTTGACGTCTATGCATGCGGCTCAACGGCGTCCATACAGCATCCTGTCCAAATTGAGACTCTTCAACTGTTCAAAACAAATGGTGCACACACGTCACGCGTTATGCCAGATCACGGCGCGCAAAGACCCACCCCGCTGCGCCGACACCGCTGAACAGCCAAGCCAACAGCACAAGCACTCCTGCCCAATCGATGCTCCCTGCAGCGACGATCTCCTGCGGGAAATAGTAATGCCACGGGTTGATCAAGCCGATCAGCGAACTGGCAATCTGCGGGATCACATCGAGCACAAAAGTGCTGAGTGTCCACGCAATCGCCAGCGCGCTGCTGGTTGACGTGCGGCTGAAAAAGCTGGCAATCAAAAATGCGCCGCCCCCCAGTGCCGCAAACAACAGCCATGCCATCGCCGCTGCCAGTAGATAGTTCGCCAGCGGGAGCTCGTAGGGCAGTGCCATCGCTCCAATCACCAGACCACCCCAAGCAGCCAGCGACAACACACCTGCACCCAGCACCATCTCTGCAGCTCTGCCGAGCACAAATGTCCAGCGCTGCACCGGACGGCTCAGCACAAGATAGATCGAGCTGCGCTCGATCTCACCGGTCAGCCCGTCTGATGCACGCGAAACGACAAACGCTGCGCCCAATCCGATAAAGAGCGGATGAATCCACGTAAACGCCAGATAGTCCTGCACACCGAAGCCCGCCTGCAAATTCGGCGCCAGCTTGAGCAGCGAACGCAGCCCATCTGGAAAGGTACGCACGACACTGGTCACCGCCTATACCCCTCCAAGAGCGGGGAAACTGACCGCCACCAGCCAGTGAAACGCCGCCACCGACAGTGCAAACCAGAAAAGCGAACCCCGTTTGCGGCGCAGCGTGCCTTGGAAGATCAGCCAGACATCACTCAGTTCCTGCATCGTGCAACACCTCTGGTCGGTAATAGTGGAAGAAGATCTCCTCCAACGACGGCAAGGTGAGCAGCCGACTCAGCAACGTTCGTAGCAAATTGTACCGCAACGCGACGCTGCATCTGGGCACGCAAACGGTCGATCCGGTCGACCGCCGCAAGCTGCCCGCCGCGGAGAAGCGCCACACGGTCACACAGTTCCTCCACTTCGCTCAGCACGTGCGAAGAAAAAAAGATGGTCGCGCCGCGCGTCTGGGTCTTGCGCAGCAGTTTGAACAGGGCGCGCTTGGCAAGCGGGTCAAGCCCTTCGGTTGGCTCGTCTAGGATCAACAGGGTGGGTCGGTGCTGCATTCCCTGCACGATGTTGATCTTTTGCCGCGTCCCTCGCGAAAGTTGTCCTATCGGACGCCGCAAATCAGGGTCGCGCAGTTCCAGCGCGTCGAGCAGCAGCGCGCGATCCACCGGCGGGCGGCGCTGGAGCTGAGCCAGTTCGTCGAGCAGCGACAGGCCGGTAACGGTCGGGTCGAGTCCAGCGACGTCGGGCACGAAGCCAAGCTGGCTTCGTGCGTACAGCGCCGCTTTCGGCGCCGCCATGTCATGGCCGAGCAGATGCACTGTCCCTGTAGTAGGGCGCAAAAAACCGAGCAGCAGACGAATTGTGGTCGTCTTGCCCGCACCGTTGGGACCGAGAAAACCGAGCACCTCCCCTGTTTCGACGCGCAGCGTCAGATCGCTGACCGCATCGAAATCGCCGTAGCGCTTCGAAACACGCTGAAGCGCAATGGCAGCCACTAGAGAATCGTTAACAGCACCCATCATAGCCAGACCCAACAGCAAAGTTGACAACAATGAAGACGGTACAAAAAAATTTCGTGGCATTGCCGCACGTCGCCGTGCATACGCGACATCATGGATGCCATCGCTCCAACCCGCGTTGCGCCGCCGTGAATTCAACTGCGTTGTAGACTGACAAAAACAAGTCGTTTTGCCAACTCTCCTCAGAAAGCTGGCTCCGGCCCGCAATCCGAGATGCCTCGTGGTCAAAACGGGCTTTGCGCGCAAAACGGAGAACTTCCCAAGAATGGATAATCGCCTCGCGCCGGCCAAACAGCAAATGCCGCGAGGGCAGTTTGTCACTCTTTGCAGCATTGGCCGAAGGAGATGTCGGCACTAAATTCCAGAGATCATTGTTGCGCCACAAGGAAAAAGGGATGATGTGGTCGACCTCAAATGTTTTGGGAATTGGAATTCCAACCCACGTACACTCTTTGTCGCTGAGCCTTCCATAGATCGATCGTGCATCCACAACATCCCTCTCTGGGATCGGCGTCGTCAGCAGAAGCTCAATCGCGTCGCTCGTTCGAACTTGCTTTTTCGAGATATTGCTCGTCAATTCAGCCCACCTGAGAATGACAGCATCTTGAATCCAGTGCCCGACCAAAGACAGCTCGCGCCAAATTGCAGCACTCAATCGAACCTCCTTCTTGCGACTGTCGTATTGAAACACCCGCCCGAAATCCAGAGATCCCCCAGCATGCGCCACCGGCCCCTTGACAATTGTGTTGCGAATCTGGACAAACAGCCGTTCCACCAGACTGGCTGCCTCGCCAGACAAACGCTGGCTGCGATAATCCAAAACAAACCGCGTAAATCCACCCAGGCTCCGGTAACGCTGAATTAACTCCAACAGGGATGCACGGAATGCAATCGGCATTGCACAAAAAGGAGTTTCGCCGCGGATCTGTGGGATGAAAACAGGTGAATCGACTATCGGCCAGTAATAATACAACCATTTTTCGCAGATACTGGCGACTGGTATTCCAATCATGCCATCGCCAAGCCAACGGGCTTGATCGAATTCCATCGTTGCAATCTCAGACAACGCCCGAAATAGTGCCAGCTTGTACGTTGCTGTCTTGCGATCTCGATTCAAGATGGCCTCAATTTGGTCCAACGGGCGAGAGCTGCCAGGATAGCGAGCCTCAAATAAGAATGTCCTCCACGAGTGTCCTGCACGCTCCAAGGCATCGTCGCTCTCCCAGCGCTGCAACAGGAAAAAACCAATGCGCTCATACAGGAGTTGCAGATAATCTGGATCGATAGGAGTAAAAAGCCTTCCCTGGCCGTCACGATGGTTGTCGTCCAACCCAGGTCGTTCACCAGGCACCGACAACAGCAGTCTGCCTCCGTCTTTCAAAACACTGCGCAAGGCAATGGCTGCATCCAGCATCTCTGCTCGCGTCAGATGCATGAGCACCGCCGAACACACGACAGCGTCAAAATTGCCGCCGAAAGGCTGCCCAAGATTGGGGAGCGCAGCAGAGCCGATTCTCGCAAGGAGCTCAGGATGACGTCGAATGGCCGCCGAACGCAGCGCAGCACATGGTTCAACCCCGTAGGCATCGCAGCCCATCTGGAGAAGTACGCTCAGATCGCGCCCGGAACCCGCTCCGACGTCCAGCACACGCATCCCGCTGTCGAAACTCCGCTCCATGATTCGTTTCAGAGGGGCCTGAATGGCGTCGTAGCGTTGCACAATTTCATCGGAATACGTGGCGTAGTACTTCCCCGTACGTTCGTCCATCAGCAACACCCGCTCTCCTCGTTCAAGATTTTTGGGAGGTAGTGGCGTGCCCCCCCAACGGACCTGCCCGCTCATACCTCACGACAAACACACCACTCGAAGTGACCGTGCTTTCCGTCACCTGAAATGCTGCAGGAATCGTGCCGTCGACAAACAACCGGATTTCACACCGTTCTCTTGGACCTAGACAAACATCTCACCAGGGGACGCTTGTTGCCAGGTTCCTGCTTCACCGACCACAGCCTGAGCGATGTCGCCAGGACGTACAGGCTC
>JAPLGY010000239.1 GCA_026389955.1 Caldilinea sp.
GCTGGACGGTTTCGTTGGTCGGCGCGGAGAAGTGCAGCTGGGCGGTGAGCGGGCGCACAGCGCGGATCTCGCGGGTGAGCACGGCGACCTTGTCGGCCTCCGCCAGTGCCTGGTAGTCGGCAAAGATCCCATAGGTGGCGAGGATCTCGGCGATGGTTTCTCGGTGGCGCGAGGAATGCTGGCGGATGTCGAGCATGGCCAGGTGAAAGCCGAAGACCTCGACCTGGCGGATCAGCGTGCGCAGGCGGCCGTGGGCGAGCCGTTCGCCTTTGTTGGCGAGCAGGCTGCGTTCGATAACGCGCAGATCGCGCATCAGCTCATCGACGTCGTGGTAGGCGCGCGGGTTGCGTGAGCGGTTGTCCCAGGGGTGCTCGTTTTCGGCGCGCGTGGCGCGCAGCCTGCGAAAGACAAGAATCAGCTTTTGGCGGTAAGGTTCCATGCGGAACCGTTCGAGCACTTCCAGCTCTTCTTCGGGGACCAGCTTGAGGTCGGCGGCGATGCTCTCCCGCAGTTCGTCGCTGACCGTGACGCGGGTGGTTGCTGGGATCAAGTGGTGGTAGAGTTCATCGATCGCGATGTTGTACTGTTTGAGGGCTGTCTCTTTCATGGCGCGCAGCGCCTCTTCGGTCATGGCCAGCGTGACGAAGGGGTTGCCGTCTCGATCGCCGCCGATCCAGGAGCCATAGCGCAGGAAGGGGGGGATGCGGAACTTGACTGTGGGAAAGACTTCGGCCAGCCCGCGTTCCAGTTCCTCGTAGATTTTGGGGATCAGCTTGAAGATGGTGACTTCGTAAAAATAGAGCCCGGTGCGCACCTCGTCCATGACGGTGGGGGGGCGGTCGCGTCGTTCGTCGCCTTGCCAGAGCAGGGCGATGTCTTCGCGCAGCTGTTCGCGCAGCTCGTTGGCTTCGCTGGGCAGCAGGCCGGGGATGGTGAGGGTTTCGAGGGTTTCGCTGAGCGTGCGCAATTTGGTCAGGATGGTCTGGCGTTTGGTTTCGGTGGGGTGGGCGGTGAGCACGGGCACGATGTAAAGCGCGTCGAGAATGTGCTGTACATCGGCTGCGCTCAGCCCTTCTTCGTGTAGTTTTGCAACCGATTCAGCCAGCGTCTCGCGCATGGGGATGCCGGTGGTCTGTGCCTCGCGGGCGCGGTCGCGCAGGATTTCAATGCGCTGTTCGTCTTCGGCCAGGTTGACCAGTTGGAAATAGGTGGTGAAGGCTTTGAGCACTGCCAGGGCGCGTGGCAGGTCTTGGATCAGGGGAGGCATCAGCTCTTTGATCGCCTCGGCCGTGCCGGGGATACCGGCCCGCCAGGCTTTGGAGAGGGCGCGCACCTGTTCTTCGAGTTCGAAGACGGCCTGGCCTTCCTGTTCGATGATGATTTCGCCCAGCATATCGCCGAGCAGGTGGATATTGGCGCTGAGGCGTTGTTGTTGGGCTTCGTTCATAGGTGGGCTGCGACCAGGTCTCCCATGGTGGTGGTGCCGACCACCTCGCTGTTCGGGTCGGCGATGTCGCCGGTGCGGATGCCTGCTGCCAGCACGGCGTCGACGGCGGCTTCGACGGCCTGTGCCTCTGGTTCAAGTCCCAGGCTGTGGCGCAGCAGCATGGCGACGCTGAGGATGGTGGCCAGCGGGTTGGCGACGTTTTTGCCGGCGATATCGGGGGCGCTGCCGTGGATCGGTTCGTAGAGGCCGAGGGGCAGCTGGTGGCGGTTGTGTTTGTCGCCGAGGCTGGCGGAAGGGAGCATGCCCATCGAGCCGGCCAGCATCGAGGCTTCGTCGGTCAGAATATCGCCGAAGAGATTTTCGGCCACGATGACGTCGAAGCTGGCGGGGCGGCGGATCAGGTGCATGGCCATGGCGTCGACCAGGACATGTTCGAGTTCGACGTCGGGGTACTCCTGCATGACTTCGACGGTGACGCGGCGCCAGAGGCGGCTGGAGGCCAGGACATTGGCTTTGTCGACGCTGGCCAGTTTTTTGCGTCGGCCGCGTGCCGCTTCGGCGGCCAGGCGCACGACCCGTTCGATCTCAGGTCGTGTGTAGAGCATGGTATCGAAGGCCTGGTAGCCTTCGGTGCCGGCCTCCTGGCGGGGTCCGAAATAGGCGCCGCCGGTCAGCTCGCGGATCACCAGCAAGTCGGTGCCGGCCAGCACGGACTCTTTGATAGCGCTGGCGTGGATCAACTCCGGCTGCATTTTGACCGGGCGCAGATTGGCGAAGAGGTTGAGGGCTTTGCGGAGGCCGAGCAGCCCGCGTTCGGGGCGGTCGGGGGCGTTGGGGTTGTCCCACTGGGGGCCGCCGACGGCGCCGAGCAGCACGGCATCTGCCTGCAGGCAGGCTTTTACGGTGGCTTCGGGCAGGCTGCTTCCGCAGCGGTCGATGGCGCAGCCTCCCATCAGCTGCGGGTCGTAGGCGAAGGTATGGCCAAAACGCCGGCCGACCTTGTCCAGAATTTTTTGGGCTTCGTCGGTGACTTCTGGGCCGATCCCGTCACCGGCGAGCACAACAATTTTTGCTTGCATCGGAATATCCCTTCTGTCGGCGAGCATCGTTTTGCGTAGTGTAGACAAATGGCAGAGACACAGATGCCGATTTGGGCAGGGCTGTGTCTCCGCGTCGTTGCGTGTCAGTTAGGTACATGATACGTCAAAGTCCACAAGAGTGCCAGAACGCGGCAATTCCAAATGAGCATTTCAACGCACCTCGACAGAGGCGAGCACGGCCTCTGTGCCAAGGAGTGTGCCCTCTGAGGAGCGTATCTGCAGCCTTTCGCCCGTAGCGGAGTCGTACATGCCGCTGATCAGCGTATAGGTGCCGGGCGCAGCATCCGGCGCAACAGCAATCGTGTAGGGGTCAGCGATGGTATCGCCGGCAAACCATCGTTCTGTGGGGTTGCGGTCGCAGACGGGCATGCCATCTACCTGCCCGGCCTTGGCGGTGGTAGTGAGGTCGATGATCTGGTTGAAGACGGTGTAGGTCGCGTTCATCGGGCGCAGGGCTCGCCAGTAGAGCGTCAGGTGCACGGCCTTGCCGGGGGCTACTTGCGCCCGGTCGAGCGCATAGCCGAGCAGCTCGATTTCGTTGCCAAGGCGGTAGTTGAGCCGATGTGGGACAAGGGGATTGACGACGCGGCCGCGCCGGTCGACGAAGTGTGGGTCGGTCAATTGGGCGTTGAAGCGAGCTTCCATTGTCTCCAGCTCGACTGTTTCCACGGCATACTGCCCGGGCTGGTCGAAGAGATGGAGTTTGGGCTGGCCTTTGACCGTGACGATTTGGCGCGGGCTGAACTCGTTGGCCACATTGTCCAGCAGCGCCTGTACGGCGGCATCGGCCTGCGGTTCTGTGCGGCTGGCAACGACGTAGTATTGGTTGCCGCGCGGGCAGGTACCGGCGCCGCGCGTGTACCAGTCCACCACTTCAGGTTTTTCGTTTGTCAGAAAATTGCCGGCCCACCTATTGCTCGCATAGTCAAGGCCAATAACTTTCCAGCCGCTGCTGTGGGGGAACCCGAAAATTGCCACCTCGGGCGGGCTATCGAAGGGCATCCAGTAGCCGGCAGGGCGATTTTCCGGCCACGTGCGTAGAATCTCGACTTCACTGTAGACAAAGAGACGGTAGAGGTAGAAGCCAAAGAGGCCGATCAGGGCGGCGGCGGCGAGTGCAGCGCCGGCCCATCCTTGTGCTGCACCGATGCGTTGGCGGGCAGCAGCGACAGCGCGTGCTGCCATCATTCCTCCCAGCAGCACCCATGGGATGAAGAAGGTATAGACGTGGGAATTGGGGCGTTGCACCACGAAGATCGAGAAGACAAACAGTGTGCCGAACCACCACCAGAGCAGCCGTTCGGCTGGTGCAACCCTGGGCAGCAGCCACGGTGCGAGCAGAAGCAGCACGAAGAAGCTCCACGTAGGGTCGGTGTTGCTAATGGTGGGCCAGCCGGGCCTGAGCGACAGAGCGATCAGGCCTGCACCGGCTGCAGCAGCGGCGAACCATGCCCACGGTCGGGGCAGATTGCGGGCATAGATTGTGGCCAGTGCTGCTGCGGTCAGTGTTATGAGCAGAAAGAGAGAGTAGGCCGTGCCGTACAGCGATGCCCGTGCAAAGAAGTCGGCCAGGTTGTTGTAGGGGAAGCCGCCTGCATCGACACGATAGCCGACTGCGTAGGCATAGGCCGTTGCAAAAGTCGGGTCGCGCGCGAACGGTACCACAAAGAGCAGCACTGGGCCGAGGAAGAGCAGCAGAGGGATGGGAAGAGTGCGCAGCAGGGGGGCAGGCTCGGTGCCTGAACGCCACAGCCGCCATAGAATATAGAGCACTGCTGCGCCGATGCCGACGGCTTCATAGTGGCCAAGCACACCTGCGGCCATCAGCAATGCGGCGACAGCCAGGTACCGCCACAGGGCAATGCGCTGTTCCAGCATGCGCCACAACACGAGAATTGTCAGCACGACGGCGAGAAAGACCAGGCTCTGGTATTGGACGATCCGTGCAAATGCGACGAAGTAGCCGGTCAGTGCAGCCAGCATCCCTGCGCTGACAGCGGTGCTGGGGCCAAAGAGCCGTGAACCGAGCAAAAAGATGGCGGCCACTGCGGCCAGCCCTGCCGCAGTGAAGGGCAGCCGTGCAGCTGCCTCATCCATCTGACGTGTGACGGCGTAGGTTGCCGTCATCAGCAGGATTTCTCCTGGCATCTTCTGGTGGGCGAAGAGTGCGTTTTCATAGCCTTCGATGACTTCGCTGGCGCGCAAGAGAACGCGCGCCTCGTCGCCCTGAAATTCGCTGTAGCCGAGGTCTGGCACGCGCAGGGCCATGCCCACGGCGAGCACGAGCAGGAGGCCAAGCCAGAAGGCGCGGCGGCTGGGCCAGGTGCCCGCAGGAGAACTGCCCTCTTCTGCACAGGAGGTGCGTTGCCGCCAGAGCGCAGTGGCTGCCACGGCGAGCATCCCATGGATCGGTGCAAGGATCTGCCAGCCTGCCACCCCTCCCGGCAAGAAGCTGACAACCAGCGCGGTCGTCATCAACAGCGCGAGCCCGATACCAAGCCCATAGAGAAATTTTTCGAGCCGATCTGCGTCGCTCCGGCCATAGCGGACGCCGAGCAGCCACTCTGCCACCAACACGCCGGGAGCACTGGCGGCCACCAGCACAAATGCGACGCGCACCGTCACCGGCAGGGCGGTCAGCCCTGCCATTCCACCGGCCGCCATCCCAACAGCTCCCACAACAATGACGAGCCGCCGTCTGCCGCTGTGGGTCATGGTAAGACCTCGATGTAATATAATTGGTGTCACGGCTGTAAACGAGATTAGGAGGGCGGCGGCACTTCGACCGACGAATCGTGCCCCAGCCCTGTTTAGACCAAAAAACTTGGGAATATGGGGGGGGCTCGACTGTTGCCCTATTTCTGCGCACAAATTTTTTCTATTCACATCTTTAGTGAGTATCTACAAAGAAAATACATGGCTTTGTGGCATTTGTCAAGGGATAAAAAATAGGATGTGCCAGTTGTTGTGGAATCTGATCGCTGTGCTGACAGGTAGTGAGCGAGTCTTTGCCGTGCTCGTGGCAGGATGTGTCATAGCAGTTGTCATGGTGTTCTTTGTCTGGCGGCGCAGATCGGTGTTGCGCCCGATCTCTGGCGCAGAACGATTTGACCTTGTGCCAGCAGGCAAGCCATACAGGCCGCACGGCGATCCCAATATTCCGAACTTCCGCAAACTCTCTCTGTTGCAGCAATGGGCGCTGACTGCCTGTGCCTGCAGCGACTATCGCAACGCACGCGGTTACAGGCACCGGGCGATGCTCAAGCGATCCCAACATCGTCTGAAAGGGGAGATCGCTCGTCACAAGAAAGAGTTGGTCAGATTCACGCCGCAGCTTGATGCGATCGACGCCCAAGAGAGTGCAGAGATGCGACGAGCGCTAGAGTCTTACTTGATTCAATCGAAGTTTGACGAGGTGCGTGGCGTCGGGCCATCGCTGCGTCAAGAGATCCTCTCTGTGCTCCAGCCCACAGCCCTCAACGATCTCTATGGGGCATATCGGGTGCGCGGTGTCGGCCCTGCCCGCCAACAGGCGATAACAGAATGGATTGCAAAGCAAAAGAAGCAGATCGCACACGATCCCGGTATAAATTTCCCGGAGAAACATGCGCTTATGGTGCGTTACGCGGAGCAACGGAAGGGGATCGAGTCCCAGATAACTGAAGAACAGGAACTGTTGGCACAGAAGACGTGTACACTGGAGAGAGTGACCTGTGCACTTGACCAGCTGGAAGAGATTCAGATCAGGCATTTCACGCGTGCTGTCCAGGGCTCGGCGTGCGACATTGCGCGGGTGGAAATGTTTGAGGCGGGTGTCTACAGTGTGTGGGAATCGCCGCCAGAGTGGTTTCTTTGTGCCGCCGATGATGTGCCTGATCGTGAACCTTCCGAGCGTTCTGGGCGGCATTGGTGGGCGGCGTGGGTTCAGCCGCTTTCGCTTGACCTGCGCTTGGATCTCGGTGAGGGCGTGTTGCATGACGTCGATGTCAAAGTCGAGCCGGAGGAAAATGTCGAAGAGTCGGCGCGATCTGCTCAGCTGTGCGTAGCTGACGAGCCGCAAAAACCGGTCTTGGCGGTCGATTATCGACCTGATCAGGGATTGATTCTTGAGGCAGGATACGGCTCTACGGCGGAGACAATTGTTTACCTCAAGCATCAGAAGACAAGCAACGGCTTTGTGCCGGTGCGATCCAGCGATGGATTGGTGTGGGTGACGCTTCCCAAGAGTGATGCTGGGCGTGCACTCGTTGAGGCAGGCAGGCAGATCATTGAGCCGGAAGTTGTGCCCGATTTCTGGCTCAATGATCTGCCGAGTCTGAAATCGGAATTCACGCACCTATTGACCGACGCGGCGATGCGGATTGGGGTCATTGAGATTGAGGCGACGCCGATCGTGCGAGCTGATATCGACACTCCCGGTTGGCTGCGACTCCGGGTGGAGTACGAGGCCGGCGAACAGCGTTGGCCGCACCATGAATTTGTGGGCGGGAAACGCAGCGAACATATCCGATATGTCGGCGACTACCAGTGGGTGAAGACACAACAGACACAGATTGACCATATCGAATCTGCGCTACAGCAACTCGAAGCACAGCAAGTTGGCGATACGTATCGCATTCCGCTCGCACAGTTTGCACGCTTGGATGAGTTTGTATCGGCTGTCAACGGCAGGCTGGAAGCTGGCGACGAGTATTGCACCTTTTGTCAGGATCTGACCGATTTCAAGGCGGATCCGAACTATCAGCTGTCTGATGCGCTTGAACGGGCCCTCACCGAACAGGCGCTGTTGCTTCGTCCCTATCAACGCGCCGGCATTCACTGGCTGGATTGGTTGCATCAGCATCATTTGAACGGTCTTTTGGCTGACGATATGGGATTGGGCAAGACGATGCAGGCGATCTGTGCTATGCGCCAGGCGTATACGCTGCACGGCAGCAACCAACACAGTCTGGTCATTGCGCCGAAATCTGTCATGGTACACTGGCAGCGCGAGTTTGGCAGGGTCTTTCCGGACATGCCTGTGTACCTGTATCATGGAAGTGCCCGAGATCGAGCACGAACGCTCATGTGCTGCAGCATGTGCCCTGCTGTATTTGTCACCACCTATGGAACGGTGGCAAAGGATATCGACCATCTTTCCTCTGTGTCTTTCTACTTCCTGCTACTGGATGAAGCGACGAATATCAAGAACCCTTCTGCCCGACGCTCGCAGAGCGTCAAGGTGCTCAATGCCCAACACCGCATGGCCCTGAGTGGCACGCCCGTGGAGAATCGGCCTGGCGAACTGTGGTCAATCTTTGATTTTTTGATGGCTGGGCATCTTGGCCGGTACGGCACATTTGAACGGATATTTGAGGCCCCCATTCTTGCCGGCGACTCTAGCGCTGCGGAGCGGCTTGGGCGGCGTGTTGGGCCGTTCATGCTCCGGCGCGAGAAGCGCGATGTGGCCAAGGATCTGCCCGAAAAAATAGAAATAAAAGAGTGGTGTGAACTCACTGGTGAGCAGCGCACACTGTACAAGTCTTTCCAAAGTGAATCAGAGCGGATTCGTGGTGCGCTGTCGCGTGGCGAGCAGGTGAACTACACCGGAACCATCCTTCCGCTGCTGACAAAACTGAAGCAGATTTGTGACCATCCAACTCTGGTGGACAGCACGAAGAGAGAGATATGGAAGCGGTCGGAGAAATTCGACCTCATCTTTCAACAGATATGCGCCATCTACAAGCAACAAGAACAGGTTGTCATCTTCAGTCATTTTCTTGGCATGCTGGATCTCCTTGAACGGGCCTGCCAGGCAGAGAACATTGGCTATATCCGTATTGACGGAAGCACCAATGACCGGCAGTCACTTGTGGACCGCTTCAATCGCAGTGATGTGCCTGTTGCCTTGTGCAGTCTGAAGACAGCCGCGTATGGGATCAACCTTTCGGCGGCCAACCACGTTATCCATGCTGACCGTTGGTGGAATCCGGCAACTGAAGCGCAGGCAACCGACCGTGTGCATCGCATCGGTCAGGACAAGACCGTCTACGTCTACCAATTTCTTGTGCAGGGGACGATTGAGGAGTGGATCGACGCTCTTCTGACGACCAAGCGCAAGATAGCGCAGCAGATCGTGGGTGCTGCAGGCGAACAACAACTACATTGGACGAACGAGGAGTTGATAGAGATATTGCGCTCTATCGACTGACAATGACTTTACGGCAACTGCTCGGCCACAGACCAGGTCAAGACAGTGCAGATTTCCATCCACGCCCTACACCGCGGCTGTGCGCCGCCTGTTCGACCGCCGACGAAAAGGTGGGCAGTTCATCGGATCAGGGTTTGCACGGCCTGGGTGAGTGCTGCCAGGTCTGCTGCGCAGTTGTAGCCCTGCACTGAAATGCGAATCAGCTGCTGTCCTTGCCAGGTCAGGCAGGGCACTTCGATCCGGTATTCGTCGTAGAGCTGTTGTTTGAAGTAGGCGATGTCGGGTTGGGAGGGGATGGGGGCGATGCCCATCTGTTGATACAGGGGAGCTCCTGTGGTGGGATAGGGGGAAGCCTGCCCTGTGATCTCTGCCAGCGCTGCCAGTGTCTCTGCCAGCAGTGCATGGCATTGTGCACGCACGGTCGGCCAGTCCTGTGCGGCTTGAAATTCGATCGCAGCCGGCACGCTCAAATAGGCGGAGACATCGTCGGTGCCCAGCCATTGATGGGCGCTGACAAAGGCGTTTTCTTCGAACAGGGACTGTTCGGGTCCGTAGCCCCAGCCGACGACGAGCGGCTGGATGTGTGGTTGCACTTCGGGGCGGGCCCACAGGAAACCGGCCCCTTTGGGGGCGCAGAGCCACTTGTGCAGGTTGCCGGTGTACAGATCGGCGCCCAGCGTGTGGAGGTCGAGTTCGATCTGGCCGGGGGCATGGGCGCCGTCGATTACGGTCAGGATGCCAGCTTCGCGTGCCCGCTGGCAGATCGCCTGGACCGGCAGGATCAGCGCGGTCGGCGAGGTGATGTGGCTGAGAAAGATCACACGGGTGTGGCGGGTCACTCCTGCCCAGAGTTGTTCGATGAGCTGCTCTCCATCTGTGACGGGCAGGGGGATCGGCTGGCGCACGTAGCGTGCGCCTTGGCGGCTGCAGGCAATCTCCCAGGCATTGTTGCAGGCGCCGTATTCGTGCGTGGTGGTGAGCACTTCGTCCCCGGGCTGCAGGGGGAGTGCGTGGGCTGCGACGTTGACGCCGAAGGTGGCATTGTGGACAAAGACCAAATCTTCGGCGCGTGCGCCGAGAAAGCGGGCCAGGCATTCGCGGGCTGCGTGCAGTGCCGGGCGCAGCTGGTGCATAAAAAAGTGGACGGGCTGGCGTTCCATGCGCCGTTGCCACTCCAGGCAGGCGGCAAAGACCGGTTCAGGTGTGGCGCCAAACGATCCGTGGTTGAGAAAGATGACAGCAGGGTCGAGTTGAAAATAGCTGCGCAGTCTGTTCATGGAGTGATTTCACTGTCCCCAGCGTCGGGCGACATGCGGGCGTAGAAAAGCCAACCCGGCGCGTACAAACTCGGCGCCGTCTGGACAGACATTGTGGAACATTCCGCGAGAGAAGGCAAATTCGTCGATCGAGGAATTGTAGGCTTCCATCACCAGCGGACCTGTGAAGCTGACGGCGTGGAGTGCGTCGAAGAGTGTTTCCCAGGGGACCAGTCCGCCGCCGGGGACGCCGCGGTCGTTTTCGCAGGTATGCACGCACCAGAGGCGGTTGCCCAGGGTTTGCACGGCGGCGGCGTAATCCCGTTCTTCGGTGATCAGGTGGTAGGTATCGAAGAGGGCGTAGAGGTTTGGGTGGTCGGCGAGGTCGATCAGCTGCATCAGCTGGCTGCAGGTATTGACCAGATGGGTGCGGAAATGGCTCATGGGTTCGAGCACAATTTTGACCTGGCGGGTTGCGGCGTAGCTGGCGAGGGAGTGCAGCCCTTCTGCGGTCCAGCCATACTCGCTGGCGGGGGGGCGGCGGCGTTTGACCACCCCGGGGTGGCCGTACAGGGCGCCGGCGTAGGCGAGCGCGCCGAGTTCGGCGGCCAGGTCGACCTGGCGGCAATGCCAGGCCAGCCCGGCGCGGCGTTCCTCGGCGCGCTCCGCAGAGAGATCGGCGCTCAGCGGCCAGGCTCCGCCCGGCCCGACTGTGAGGGACAGGCCCAGGGTTTCGGCGTGGCGGCGGGTGAGTGCCGGGGTGAAGGTGACATCGTCGCCGACAGAGAGTTCGGCCAGTTCGAGGCCCAGGGCGCGCAGGGTGTCGAGAATGGGCAGCGACTGGTCACTCCAGCGCTCTGTGAACAGATAACAGTGGGCACCGTAGTACATAAAAGACATCCTTGTGAACAGATTGGCGGTATCAACCGGTCAAAGCAGGGTCGTGCAGCCAGCACAGGGGTGGGCGCAGGGACGGGGAGGGGGTCTGACCCTTTCCCCAGTCAAATGTGCCGTCAGCGCGGTGCCAGTTGGCTGCTTTACACGACTCTATGGTATTGTAGATCTATGGGGCAAACAAAAAAACTGCATCGCTCGTCGCGTGTACGTTCTTCCAAGGCGTCGAAGACCGAGCAGATGAGTGAAGAGATCAGCAGTGAAGCTGCCAGTGAGCCTTTCATGGCAGTGACTGGCATTGTTCAGATTCATGCGCAGGGAAACGGCTATCTGCGCGACCCGTTGCGGGCCTTTGCGCCGTCGCCTGGCGATGCTTTGGTGCCGGCAGAGCTGATCCGCAGCTATGCGCTGGTGGAGGGAGCGGAGGTGGTCGGGGTAGCCGGCACGACGAGCAAAGGGTTGCAGCTGGTGCGGGTCGAACAGATTTGCGGGCTGGAGCCCGAAAAATTTGCGCGTCGCAAGCCGTTTGAGCAGCTGGTGGCCATCAACCCGACCGACCGTTTTCGTCTGGGGGACAGCAAGGTGATGTCGATGCGGGTGGTGGAGCTGATCGCGCCGATCGGCAAGGGGACGCGTGGGTTGATTGTGGCTCCGCCCAAGGCAGGGAAGACCCAGCTGTTGGAAGAGATGACCCATGCCATTCATGCCAGTGCGCCGGATGCCCGCATCATTCTGCTGTTGATCGACGAACGGCCGGAAGAGGTGACCCATTTTCGGCGCACGGTGCCGGCTGAAGTTTTTGCCAGTTCCAACGACCAGGGGTTGAGCGACCACACGCGTCTGGCCGAGCTGACGATGGCGCATGTGCGTTGTGAGCTGGAGTGCGGGCGGGATGTGGTGATGTTGATCGACAGCCTGACCCGAATGACGCGTGCCTTCAATCTGGCTGGCCGTGGTCCCAGCCGGACCATGTCGGGGGGGCTCGATGTCAGCGCCTTTGAGATGCCGCGGCGGCTGTTCGGCCTGGCGCGCAACATCGAAAAGGGTGGGTCGGTCACGGTGATTGCGACAGCGCTGGTCGAGACTGGGTCGCGCATGGACGACATGATCTTTGAAGAATTCAAGGCGACGGGCAACAGCGAGCTGGTGCTGGACCGCACTCTGGCCGAGGCCAGGGTTTTTCCAGCCATCAACATCAAGGCAAGCGGCACGCGCAAGGAAGAGCTGCTCTACACCCCGGCTGAGATGGAGAAATTGGTGCTGCTGCGCCGCGCCTTGGCCGACCGCGACAACAAAAGTGCGTTGGTTGGGCTGCTCAACCTTCTTGAACGGGCCAGCAGCAACGACGAACTGCTGCGCCGTCTGCGCAAAAAAAGCTGATCAGCGCACCTTCTGGAAAGTGATCTCATACGAAAAGTGAATTGCCGAGATCGGCCACTGACAGCGGATCTCCAAGGTAGGGCAGGCGCCGTACTCGTAGTGGACGTCGCCCAGCTTGCCGACCAGGTCAGGCAGATGGGGGAAGACCAGCCCCATCTGATTGGAGATCTGGCTGCTCACGGGGCCAGAAGGGTCTGCGACGACCGTCAGCTTGAAGGGCTCATAATACATCGTGATCTCGGCTTTGCCTGGCCCTTTGCTGCCAGTCACCACCTCGCTCCGGTCACCGACCAGGTTGCGCACGACGGCACCGTCGACGCCGTTGCCGCTGGGGTCGAGCACGGTCAGGAAGATGTGGTGCTGGGCAGTGCTGTCGCGAATCCCGCCATTGTTCTCCTCCAGACCGAGCACGTTGAAGGCCACGATCTGGTACTGGGCATTGGGGTCAAAGAAGCCTGCGCTGGAGGCGGCCGGGTCGGGTGGGGAAGGCTGGGCAGCAGGGGGAGGAGCGGCTGTCGGCT
>JAPLGY010000553.1 GCA_026389955.1 Caldilinea sp.
TGAGCAGCAGAAGGTGGTCAGAAGGGGTCAACCGCAACAACGTGACACGCAGTAGAGAACCTTGTGCCAGGTTGAACGGCAGGCGCGCATCTTCGACAGCCCGCCGCAGGCCAGCTGCCAACGGATCGGATTCGCCCGAAAGGTCCTCTTGCCGCAGACAAACGTCAGACGCAGCCGCAATCACCTGATGAGCGACATGGCGAGGGAATGCAGTGCGAAAGACCTCATGTCTGTGCACAACCTCGTTCAGGCTGCGCTGGAACACAGAAACATCGAGCATGCCGGTCAGACGCATCGCCGTTGAAATTGTGTAGAGACCACGGTTCTCAGTCAACTGGTCGAGAAACCAGAGCCGCTGCTGGGCAAAGGAGAGCAGCAGCGGCTGTTCTCGCGCCGCAGGCAGGATCGGGCTGTACGGTGCGTGTTCGGCCAGCTGCCGGGCACGCACCTTTTCCAACAACAGGGCACGCTGTTTTGGGGTCAGATCGGCCAGACGCCGCCTCCATTCGCGTTCTGTATCTTCTTGTCGGGCAGGGGGTGTCATCGTCCGTTTCCTTCCTTGTCGGTGCCCAGCTCTGAAGTCTCACCAAATTCAGCCAGAAGCTGCAGCATTTCCTCATCCCCCTGCTGGGCCAACAGTTCAATCTCGACCCGTTCCGCCAGTGCCGCAACAGTTTGCTGCACAAAAAGCTGGTCGAACGGCAAAGAGACCAGAAGTTGTTCTTGAATACGGTTCATCACCTGCACAGCCCGCAGCGAATGGCCGCCCAAATCCCCAAAATTGTCGTAAACGCCGATTCCCGCCGGACTGAGTTCAAGCACATCCCCCCAGATCGACACAAGGGTCTCTTCGGTCGCCGTGCGCGGGGCCACATACACTGTTTCAGATCGGTAGGTTGCAGCTTCAGGCGGCGGCAACGCACGCCGGTTCACCTTGCCGCTTGCGGTCAACGGAAACATCGCCAGCGGCACATACAACGCAGGCACCATATACGCTGGCAGCTTTTGCATCACACAACGACGGATCGCCCCAATGTCTAGCTTTGCAGGCTCGACTGTCTGATTTTGAGGCACCAAATACGCGACCAGCTGGTTGTCGCCTGTTGTCTCAGCACGCGCCACCACCAAGGCCTGGCCGACATCGGGGCAGGCCCTGAGCGCCGCTTCCACTTCTCCCAGCTCGACACGGAACCCCCGAATCTTGACCTGAAAATCCTGACGGCCCAGATACTCAAGGGTGCCCTCGGAAAGATACCGCGCACGATCGCCCATCCGATACAGACGCTCTGCGCGCCCTGGCTTGGCAAAAGGATTGGGCACAAAAGACTCGGCGGTCAGCTGCGGCTGGCCGCGATAGCCGCGCGCAAGACCTGCACCCCCTACGTACAGGTCACCCGGAATCCCGACAGGAACAATTTGCCCATACCGGTCCAGCAAATAGATCTGCGTATTGTCGATCGGCCGCCCGATCGGCAGACCCTGCACGCCCTGCCTGAGACCCCCAACACGGGTGTCATAGCAGGTCACATCCGCAGCAACTTCTGAAGAACCGTACAAATTGAGGAGCCTGGCCTCCGGCATCTGCGCATAGAACTTTTCACACAGTTCAAAGGACAATGCCTCCCCACTACAAACCCAGATGCGTAGCTCAGGCAGCCGCTGCTGCAAGTCAGGGATGGAATCCAGCAGCGTACGCAACAGCGACGGAACCAGCACGATTCGAGAAACCGCATGTTCGGCAAGCTGTTCGACCAAAAGCCTGGGTTCTTTGACGACCTGGTCAGGAATGAGAAGGCTGGGCACCCCACGCAGCAACGGACCAAAGATCTCCCAGACCGAGTCGGCAAACGAAAGGGCTGTTTTCTGACAACAGACTTCTCCAGGAACAAAGGGATATGTTCGCCACATCCAGTGGAAACGGTTGACGGCTCCACGATGCGGCGCTTCTACGCCTTTGGGCTGGCCTGTCGATCCAGAGGTGTACAAGACATAAGCCAGCTGATCGGGCGTTGCCGGCAGCGCAGGGTTGCCAACCCCAGAAAAACGGGCAGTACGAAGAATTTCTTCCAGCATAAGACAGGGGAGCGTGCCCTCCGGCACACGGTCGACCAGCGGACGCTGGGTCAGCAGCAGCTCTGCACCCGTATTGGCCAGCACATAAAGCAGACGTTCGGTCGGTATCATCGGATCCAAAGGCAGATAGGCGGCACCTGCCTTGAGAATGGCCAACAAACCAGCCACCATCTCTGGAGAGCGTTCCGCCATCAGACCGACCGTCGATGCACGGCCGACCCCACAGGCAATCAGATGATGTGCCAGACAATTTGCAGCGTCGTTCAACGCGCGCAAAGTGACCCGCTGTTCACCCTGGATCAGGGCAATACCCTCCGGGTTGGATGCTACCTGCGCTTCAAACAGTTCATGAATACAGTGCTGCGGGTAGTCTGCCTGCGTCGCATTCCACTCCACCTGTATCTGCTGTTGTTCGGCTGGGCGCAACAAGGGAAGCCGGGTCACGGCCTCACCGGGAGTGGCGACGACAGCAGCCAGCCACGTCTGAAAATAGTGTATCAACCGCTCAACAGTCTCCCGATCAAACAGTTCCGTGCTGTAGTCCCAAGAGCAGTTCAGATCGTCATTGGCTTCGAGCACGTTGACTGCCAGATCGAAGGCCGTGGCCGTGTGGGGCGGAGCAAACAACGTTGCCTGCAATTCAGCCATCTGGGGCAGCGAAAGAGGACGGTCCAGGTTGAAGGTGACCGTGATCGCCGGGAGACGGCTCCTTGCTGACTGGGCATTCAGCTTTTCATACAGCCAGGCAAAAGGATATTCCTGGTGTTCAAAACCGTTGAGCAGCTGGGAACGCATCTGCTCCAGATAGGCTGTAAATGGAATGCTGGCGTCCAGTCGACTGCGAATGGGCAACAGATGGGTGCCATAGCCCACCATCGTCTCGCTGCCC
>JAPLGY010000481.1 GCA_026389955.1 Caldilinea sp.
GCGCTGCTGGCCGAGCTGTGGGCAGAAGATGCCACCATCCTCGACCGCCGCGGCACAGCACACCCCGCCGACGATCTGCGCTGGGTAGGCCGTGCCGCGATTCTGGACCGCTACCAGCTGGCGGTCTTCCCGGCACCCCCGCCACCCTTTGCGGACACGCCGACACTGGCGTTCCAGCTGGAAGGGCAGCACGCCCACGCCACCCTCGGCCACGATCGCTGGCGCTTCGTCTGGAAGGACGGACGCTGGTGGCTGCAAGAGCTGGTCTACTGAGCAGAGGGCAGAGATCTCTGATATACTGAATTCTGTCAGAAAATAGACGGGCCGTCCAGGATGCATAGAAGGGCATCCCAACCACCACCAGGAGTCAACGATGAATCTCGCCGACCTCTCGACCTTGTACAACTACAATTACTGGGCCAACCAACGGATTCTCGCCGCCGCGAGCGGGCTCTCTGTCGAGGCGCTGACCTGCCCCAACGACCTGAGCTGGGGCAGCATCCGCAATGTGCTGGTCCACACGATGAGCGCCGAGTGGGGCTGGCGAATCCGCTGCCAGGAAGGACGCTCCCCAAGCACCCTGTTGGACCCAATGGACTACCCCACCGTCGAAGCCCTTGCAGCCTGCTGGGACGCCGAAGAAGATGCGATGCGCGGCTATCTGACCACCCTGCGGGAAGAAAATCTGGCCCAGCCGCTGGCCTACGTCACCACCACAGGACGCCCATTTTCCAGCACCCTCTGGCATATTCTCGTCCATGTCGTCAACCATGGCACACAGCACCGCTCTGAGGTCGCCCACGCACTTACCCAGTTGGGCCATTCCCCCGGCGACCTGGATATGATCCTCTACGCGCGCGAGGAGGAAAATGGGGCAAACACCTGAGACGCCGCACTGTACAGTGCGGCGCCCCCCCTTCTGTTCATGCCCTTTTCTTCATCCCTTTCTCTTCAGTACAGCCGCAACACCTGGCCGTACCGAATCAAATTCGGGTTGCCAAGATGGTTCAGAGAGGCCAGAGCGTGTACTGTGGTCCCGCACCGGCGGGCAATCCCACTCAACGTCTCCCCACGCTGCACTGTGTAGTACTGGCTGCACCAGGCCGGCGGCTGAGGATGCGGCGGCTGAGGATGCGGCACCGGATGATAGCTGCTTGGGATGCAAAGAAGCTGGCCGACAAAAATCAGGCTTGGGTTGTAAAGACCGTTCGCCTGGGCAATCTGCCAGACACTCACACCGTACAAGTAGGAAATCCTCGTCAGGTTTTCTCCCCGCCGCACATGGTGGTAGGCGACGCATCCCTGGCTGGCGACCGCCTCCGTGCTTTCTCCAGACGCGGCCAAGGCCGGCGCTGGCACCAGCAACGTCGCCAATACCAGGATCCCTGCCAATACAATGGTTCCAGCCCGCACGCTGGAGGTTGTCATTGCGCGTTTCATCTCACCCTGCTCCTTTCCTGTTGTTCCGGTTCGCTCGGTTGTGCTCTGTCCCTTCACTCTTGTTGACGTGAATGCCCCTTGCAAAGTGACGCCGATTTTTTCCGCCGGCGTTCACCTGCTTTTTTTGTCCACAGAGGCTTTCTCTTTCTATGATACCACCGAGCCGCTGCGCCGTCTACCTGCCCCCAGACAGCGGGTCTACTTCACGCTGGGGGCAGGTTTTTGGCAGCGTCCCCCATCTGGTCAAAGCGTCCGCTAAGGAAGGCGGCACGAACTGGCAGCAGGTTTTCGGCGCCTTGCCGGGACCAGCGCATGCCAGGACCGCTGAAGCGCGCTTTGAATTGCTTTGCGCCGCTTTCGACCATACCCCTGCCGATGGGCCATTTTTCTTCGCGCATCTGGAGATAGTTCATACGCTGATGGTGGGTACGAAAATCGCCTGCCGCCGTGTTGAGTTGCTCTGCGTTGACAGCCCCTTTACGTGCGGTCTTCTCCAATTCGTCGGCAATCTTGTCGGCGTGCCCCTGATATCGCCACGTTCAATCGCCAGC
>JAPLGY010000347.1 GCA_026389955.1 Caldilinea sp.
CGACAGACGATTGGCCAGCTGGATCGACATCAACGAGTCCAGCCCAAACGCCAAAAAATTTTCGTCGTCCCCCGGTACGGTGCCCAACAATTTGAGCGCCAGTTCCTGCACATGCGCTTTGACCCGCAGATCGCGTTCCTCGCCCCGAAGCTGGTCCAGCTGCTGCCGCAAAGACGTCCCCTGCTGCATCCCCTGCTGCATCCCCTGCTGCCCCTCCTGCATGTACTGGTCGCGCAGAAGCCGCTTGAGCAGTTTGCCGGTCCGATTTTTGGGCAGCCGATCGACAATATGGATCTGGCTGGGCACTTTGAATTCGGCAAGTCCCTGGCCGCAGAAGAAGATCAATTCCTGTGCATCCACAGCAGCCTCAGCCTTCAAGACCACGCTGGCCTGCACCTGCTCGCCCAACACCGGTTCAGGAACCCCAAAAACCGCCGCTTCTGCCACTGCCGGATGCTGATAGAGCCGCTGTTCGACCTCGGATGGGTAAACCTTGACCCCACCCACGTTGATCATGTCCTTGATGCGATCGACGATGTACAGGTAACCGTCTTCGTCCAGCCACCCTACATCGCCGGTGTGAAAACTGCCCCCACGCAACACAGCAGCACTCTCGTGGGGGCGCTGCCAGTAGCCAAGCATACAACTGGGGGTCTGTACCACCACCTCCCCCAACTGGCCAGCCGACACAGCCTCCCCCGCAGCGTCGACAATCTGCAGACAAACCCCTGCCAGAGGCCGACCCACCGAACCAGGCTTGGCCAACGGCTCCGAGTTGAAGGTCGCTAAAAAAATTTCGGTCAACCCATACCCTTCCTGGATCGGAAGGCCGCAACGCGCCTGCCACTCGCTCGCCACCGCCAACGGCAGCGCAGCCCCAGCCGACAGCCAGCGCCGCACCGACCGCAGCCGGGCCGGCACCGCCTGGCCCAACAAGACAAGATAGACCGTCGGAACCCCGAAAAAAACGGTCACAGCCTGCTCCTCGATGGCAGCCAGCACCGGCTGGGGCTCGAAGTGTGACAGCAAAAAAAGCGTCGCACCCACAGCCAGCGTAGGCAGAAAAGCCGCCGCCTGCCCAAAACTGTGAAACAACGACAGCGGAAGCAACACCCGGTCCTCCACACACAGACCCAGGCCATCCACCACCATCTGGACCGCCGTGACCGCTGCCCCATGCGACAACACTGCCCCTTTGGGAAACCCCGTCGTCCCCGACGTGTACAAAAGAATCGCCGGATCGTCTGGCGCCATCTCCGCACAGCCATAAACAGACGAGGAGTGCTCCAGCAACGCAGCAAAGGCAAGGAGCCCCTCCTGCTCGCCGTCTACCAGCAGCACCTGCTCGACCTGCGCCAATGCCGACCCCCCTAGCCCTGCATACAAAGCAGCAGTCGTGATGAGCAGCCGAGCCCCGCTGTCCGCCAGAATATGCTGGAGTTCCTCCGCTTTGAAGGCCGTGTTGACAGTGACAGCCACCGCACCCACCTTTTGTACCCCCAGATAGGCGACGACAAAAGCCACGCTGTTGGGCAACCAAATTTCCGCCCGATCCCCACGCTGCAGCCCCACTCGTTCCAGCCCGTTCGCAGCTCGGCTGCAGGTCTGGTCAAGCTCTGCATAGGTCAAACACTGATCTTCAAATCGAAGGGCCAGACGATCAGGGTACGCCCGTGCACTGCCTTCTACAATCTCAACAAGGTTCATCTAGTGCTTCCGTTTCAACCAGAATGGGTCCGATTTTCTTTGGAAAACTTTCGCCGCAGCAACGGCCACATCGAGTTCACTACACCGCCGATCAACCCTACGTTGTACAGCATAATCGACGTGACAACCCCAAAATGCAGCAAAAAGACCCCACCGATCACCGCCAGCCCAGGCGCCATCGACGCCACATAGTTGGAACGCATGTTGCGCTTGTAGCGCTCCGCCAACACAAACAGGTCGA
Source organism: Caldilinea sp. (assembly GCA_026389955.1). The sequence continues at coordinate 1,949 of JAPLGY010000347.1, forward strand.
TCAGCTGATCCAAAGCGCCGTCCATCAGCACGATCTGCGCCGTGTCAGTGGCGATCGTCGAAGCCCCACGCAGCGAAATCGAAAGGTCGGCTTGCTGAAGCGCAATCGCATCGTTGATGCCATCCCCAATGAAACAGACCCGCCGCCCCGCCGCCTGCAGCTGCCGAACTTTGTCTGCCTTGTGTTCGGGCAACGTGTTGGCAAAGTACTGTTCGATCCCCAACAGCTGGGCCAGGTGCCGCGTCGGCTGCTCCTGGTCTCCCGAAAGAATGTAAAGCGACAGTCCACGGCCATGCAGCGACTCAATGATCTGACGCGCCCCCGGACGCAGGGTGGGAGCCAGCTCGATCGCCCCCGCCACCTGGTCGTCGACGGCCACCAGCACCCACGAATGGCCCAGCGCATGCGCCGACGAACACAGCTCGCTCACCGCAGCCGGCACCTCGATCTGCTCCCTCTGCAAGAAACGCTCGCTCCCCACCCGCACCACCCGCTCCTCCAGCTCCACCTTGATCCCGTACCCCACTTCGTAGCGCGCCTCGGCGATCGACGGCAATGCCAGCCCACGTTCCTGGGCCGCCTCTACAATTGCCCGCGCGATCGGGTGCGACTGGCGACTTTCCGCAGCCGCCGCACAGCGCAGCAGTTCGTCGGCAGTCCACTCCCCACACAGATGAACCTGCACCACCCGGGGCTGCTCCAGCGTCAAGGTCCCAGTTTTGTCAAAGACCACGGTGTCGATCTGGGGCAGCAGCTCCAGCGCACGGGCCTCTTTGACCAACACCCCCTGTTGGGCCGCCAGCCGCAGAAAGTTCAACATGCTGAGCGGACCCACAATCCGCAAGTTGTACCCAAGCGAGCTGAGCAAAACCGCAATGCTCCCCCCAACCCCATAAAAAGGCAATGCCACACCCGCTACAGCCAGCGTCGGCAGACTCCAACGGTCCGACAGCTGCTGGCTGCGCGATTCAAAGGTCTGCTTGAAAGCAGCCGTCTCCGTCAAAATTTCCCCGATCTGGGCAGCGACCGTGGCTTCCCCCGCACGCTTTACCTCCACCCACACCTGACCCGCCAACAAGATCGACCCGGCAAAGACCTCGTCCCCCAACATCTTCTCCGACGGCTGCGATTCCCCCGTCAACATCCGCTGGTCGACCGAGGCGTCCCCCCTCACAATCACCCCGTCCGCCGGAACCATCTGCCCCGCAGCCACCACCAGCACATCCCCCGCACGAACGTCCGTAAACAGGATCTCCACCTCCGTGTCGCCTACCAGCGCCCACACCTTCGCCGGCTGCCGACCAAATACGTTGACTATGCTCCGCATGGAACGCTCTTCTGTCCGCTTGAGCACCGCCTGGCTGAGGGAAAGCAGCGCAACAGCCAGCGAAGCCGCAAAAAAGTTTCCCATCAAAATCACAGTCGGAATCGACACCAGGTCGAGGGTGCTGGCGGTCACCTTGCGTTTGATACGCAGATCGTCGATCCCTGATTTGACAAAAGGATAGGCTGTGTAGAGCAGCCCAGGCAGACTCAACACCATCAGAGGCGGGTAGAACAACTTGCCCACAGATGCCACGACCAGACAGGCAAAAGCCACCCCCGTATACAGGTTGGCCTGCTGCTCTTCCGCATGGATGACCGCTGTCTCTTCGGGAGAGGCCAGATCCTGCTGGTAGCTTTGTCGCTCGCTGCCAGCCAGCTGGTCTACCGCCCGCTGCACAATCTGCTGCGCGCTCCTCTGAAACTGACCCACCAGGTCGCCCGAAACGGCACGCGACACCAGCGTCCGATTCACTGCTTGAGACGGAATGGACGCCGCCAACGCAGAAGAAGCTGACTCCTTGGAGGCCAAATCCCTCTTCTCGCGAGAAACCCACTGCTGATAGGCGCGCAGGCCACCATAAAGCACACCCCCAGCTGCAACAAGCAGCGGAACTGGAAACATTCTTAGATTTCTCCGTTTCTGAACAACCGCATCTTCATCCGCCCCAGAATTTTTCTGTCAAATACCCCACAAATACTCCATAAAATATTTTTGACAATTCTTTATAGTATCATACGGTATAGAACGTGAGTTGATCATGAAACATCGTGAAGGATCATGAATTCCCCCAATAAGGTCCACAACAGCCGAATTTTCTGCAAAGACACAAAATAAAATTTGACAGCAGTGAAAGTCGGGTGTATGACTGAAGAGCAATGTTGTCTCGCCGGCGCATAGACAACATCCCGCCCCACCTGAGCCGCTATAGGGTGGATCGCCCGTCCCGCGCTCCAAAAGAAAGAAAACTCAGGATGTCTACCGCAGTCGCTCCAGGCAGTTACACACGCACAGAAATCTATACGCAGCCAGAGGCGTGGCACGGTGTTCTCCAAATGCTGAACACCCAGGCAGCAGACCTTCATTCATTTCTGGCCGACGGCAATTTCGACCAGGTCGTCTTCACAGGCTGCGGTTCCACCTATTATCTGTCCGTCGCCGCCGCCGCCGCCACACAGCGCGTGGCCGGCCTGCGCAGCGTCGGACTGCCCGCCTCCGAAATCTGGCGCAACCCCGATGCGCTGCCTCCTGCCCGCCGCACACTGCTGGTCGCCGTCAGCCGCTCGGGCGAAACGACCGAAACCTTGCGCGCCTGCGCCCGCTTCCGCCAGCTCAACAGCGGCCCGATCGTCACACTCTGCTGTCATCCAGAGTCCTCGCTGAGCCAGCTGGGCGAAATCAACCTCGCCTTCCCTTCGATTCAAGAAAAAAGTGTCGCCCAGACTCGCGCCTTTTCCGGCCTTTATCTGGCTGCCCTGGCCCTGGCTGGCAGCTTCCATCTCATCAACCCCCTCTGGCCCAATCTGCTCCAGCTGCCCGCCCTCCTCCAGCAGCTCCTCGACATCCACACCGGCTACCTGGAACGTCTGGGCCGAGATCTCTCGATCGACCGCTTCTATTTTCTGGGTTCCGGCCTGCGCTATGGGCTGGCCTGCGAGCTAAGCCTCAAAATGAAGGAGATGACGCTCAGCCACAGCGAACCCTTTTACGCGATGGAGTTCCGCCACGGCCCCAAGTCGATGATCACCCCCAGTACACTGGTCGTCGCCCTCATCGCCGACGCACGCAGAGAAGACGACCATGCAGTCGCCACCGAGATGAAGGCGCTCGGCGCCCGCACCCTCACGCTGGGCGACAAGCGCTGCGAGATCGACTTCAAACTCGACCTGGACGAAGTCACCCGCAGCGTGCTCTACCTCCCCTTCGGCCAGATCGTCGCCTTGAACCGCTCACTCGCCAAAGGGCTCAACCCCGACCAACCCGAAAACCTCGACCCTGTCGTCCTCCTCCCCTGAGGCCACCTGCTGTGTCTGCTCGCTTCGATGTCGTCGCCGTCGGCGACCTGAACGCTGACCTGGTGCTCTCCGGGGATGTCACCCCCGTCTTCGGCCAGGTCGAAAAGTTGATCGACGACGCCACCCTCACCCTGGGCGGCTCCACCGCTATCTTTGCCTGCGGCGCCGCCAGGCTAGGGCTGCGCGTGGCCATGGTCAGCCTGGTCGGCACCGACCCCTTCGGCGATTTTCTGCTCGATACCCTCGCCGCCCGCGGCGTCAATACACAGGGCGTGCGCCGGACCCACCAGCACAAAACCGGACTCACCACCATCCTCTCACACGGCGTCGACCGGGCCATGCTCACCTATCCCGGAACCCTCAGCACCCTCTGCCGACATGACATCGATTCCACCCTGGTCACCCAGGCCCGCCACCTCCACCTCGGCTGCTTCTATCTGCTCGATGCCCTCCGCCCTGACCTGCCCGATTTCTTCGCCTGGAGCCGCAGCCAGGGACTGACCGTCTCACTCGATACCAACTACGACCCCACCAAACTCTGGGACGGCGGCATCGGTGCCACCCTGGACCAGGTAGATCTCTTTCTGCCCAACGAAACCGAGCTGACCGCCATCACCCACCATGCCTCCTGGCAGACCGGACTCGCCAGCCTCTCAGAACGTGTGCCCACCGTGGCAGTCAAACGCGGCAGCGCAGGGGCCAGCGCAACCCGCAACGGCCAGACAACCCATGCCACCCCACTGCCCGTTCAGGTCGTCGATACAACCGGCGCCGGCGATTCGTTCGACGCCGGATTCGTCTACGCACACCTGGCCGGCTGCCCACTGCCCCAGAAGCTCCAGTTCGCAGTCGCCTGCGGATCCGCCTCCACCCGCGCCGCCGGCGGCACCCACGCACAGCCTACCCTGGCCGATGCCCAGACCCTGCTCACACAACATGGGTTTCCCCCCCCCACCAGATCCTCTCCGTTTCCACCGGTGAGAGACACAGGAGGGACGCAATGAGATGCTCCAGACAACGTTTGTGGCCTATGTTGCCGATTCGACGTGTACGCCATTCGAGACACTCCTCATGATTGCAGAGCTCACCCGCACAATTCAACGTCTGATCCAGCTGCGCCAGCAGGAGCATGTAGAAGCTACCCTGCTGGCCGTCTGCCCAAACTCCGCCGCCGTGCTTGAGGCCGCCGTCGCCGTCGCCGCCCGCGCCCACACCCCCATGCTCTTCGCCGCTACGCTCAACCAGGTCGACCGGGATGGGGGCTACACCGGCTGGACACCCGCCACCTTTGTCGCCACCCTCCAAGAGTACGCAGCCCGCTACGGCTGCACCAGCCCGCTCTACCCCTGCCTCGACCACGGCGGCCCCTGGCTCAAGGATCGCCACAGCACCGAACAACTCCCACTCCACCAGGCGATGCACGAAGTCAAACTCAGCCTGACCGCCTGCCTGGAAGCCGGCTACAGCCTGCTCCATATCGACCCCACCGTCGACCGCACCCTGCCCCCCGGCCAGATCCCCCCCCTCCCCACAGTGGTCGAACGTACGGTCGAGTTGATAGCCCACTCCGAAAACGAACGCCGCCGCCTCCAGCTGCCCCCCGTCGCCTATGAGGTCGGCACCGAAGAGGTACATGGCGGGCTGGTCGATGTCTCCCACTTCACCACCTTTCTCGACCAGCTGCACACCAGCCTGGAAAGCCGCTCGCTGGCCGACAGCTGGCCCACTTTTGTGGTCGCCCAGGTAGGCACCGACCTGCATACCTCTTTTTTCGACCCAGCCGCTGCCCACCAACTGACCGACCTGGTCCGCCCCAAAGGTACCCTTCTCAAAGGCCATTACACCGATTGGGTCGAAAACCCACGCGCCTACCCTGCCACCGGCATGGGCGGCGCCAATGTCGGCCCAGAATTCACCGCAGCTGAATTCGACGCCCTGGAAGAATTGGCCAACCGCGAACAACGACTGTGCGCCACCCGCCATCTGCCCCCCTCCCACCTGATGACAGCCATCGAAACTGCCGTCGTCGCCTCCAATCGGTGGCAAAAATGGCTGCACCCCAACGAGCTCGGCCAGGAATTCGCCGCACTCTCCCCCGCCCGCCGACGCTGGCTGGCCCAGACCGGCGCCCGCTATATCTGGACTGCTCCCACCGTGGTCGCAGCCCGCCGCCAACTCTACCAGCACCTGTCCCTGGTCTTCCCCAACCCGCACGCCGCAGTCGTCGCCGCAGTCGAACGCGTCCTCTTTCAGTATGTCGATTCGTTCAATCTGTTCGACCTGGCTACACTGCTCGCCTGACCCCAAAGCCCAGCCTGCCCGACCCTGACTCTACGAGGAACTGCAATGAACCCCTCCGCATCGACACTCACCCAGCCGACTCTGGAAGCCATCGTACTCCGCATCGCCGACAGAACCGGCCTGCCAAACCAGCGAGCCCGGCGCCGGCTGGCCCAGGCCCTGCGACAGACCCTCCGCACCCCCGTCGCCGGCTGGCAGGTGCTCCGGGTGCCCGCCAGCCAGGCACTCGAGTACGACCTCATCCCCCCTGCCGAAACCGAATTCTCTGCCGCAGAGGGCTGGTCCCTGAGCTACGCGCTGGCCAAACTGCCCGATGTGCAGCACGCTGAACCCTCCTTCCAAGTGCTGCAAGACGCCGAACCCGCAGCCGAGGCACCGCCCACCACACAGCTGCCGCTGCCCGCTGCACTGCCCACCTTTGACTCGTGCGCCGACGACCGCCCCCCTGCACAGGTCGACGAACAGGAGCTCGACTGGAACGGACAGCTCGTCGACATCCGGTGCGCCTGGCAGCTGCAGCCCCCCTCCCCCCCTCCCGGGTTTCCACCCGGCCAGCGCCGCGGGCGCGGCATCCGCATCGGTCACCCCGACAGCGGCTACCGCCACCATCCAGATCTCTTCGACGAACCCCCCGGCCAGCCCTGCCGCCTCAACACCCGCCTCCAACACGATTTCGTCGACTCGGGCAGACAGGCCGAACACCCAGACGGCGGACATGGACTCAATACGGCTTCGGTGATCATGAGCTCGGATCTCACCGGCTTTGTCGTCGGCGCCGCCCCCGAAGCTGAACTGGTCCCTTTGCGCGTCACCCGCCCGCGCCTCGGCCTGCCAGCCCCCATACTCTTCGAAAGCGGCGCCCGCCATCTGCGCGATGCCATCCGCTACGCAGTCCACCGTGCAGACTGCCACGTGATCTCGATCAGCCTGGGCTGGTTCGGCAATTCGTCGCTGCACGAAGCCGTGCGCGAGGCCGTGCAAAAAAATGTGATCGTGGTCGCCGCCTCGGGCAACTACGTCCCGCTGGTCGTCTGGCCCGCCGCCTATCCAGAGGTGATCGCCGTGGCTGGCTGCGACGCCCAACGCCGCCCCTGGCCCAGCGCCTCGACCGGCCCCCAGGTCGATGTCAGCGGACCCGCAGCACGCGTCTGGGTGGCAGGGTTCACCCACACCGGTCTGCCCGCTGCCAGCCAAAGCAACGGCACTTCCTTCGCCACAGCCACCCTGGCCGGCATCGCCGCCCTCTGGCTGGCCTTTCAGGGCCGCGCTTTTCTGCTCGATCGCTACCACATCGAGTGCACACTCAACGACGTCTTCCGCTTTCTGGTCCGCCAAACCAGCGACCCCTTCTCCACCTACCCCCCCAGCGGCTACGGCGCCGGCATCTACACGGCCCGACGCATTCTGGCGGCCCCCCTGCCTACCCCCGCTGACCTACACCTG
>JAPLGY010000089.1 GCA_026389955.1 Caldilinea sp.
GGGCCATTGTCGGCGTCTTTCAGTTAGCGGCACCCCAGGCAGATGAGTATCTGCTTCGTTGTCGTGGGCTGGATGTTGGCCGGCGCTATCGGGTCATCTTCGACAACAGCGGGCAGCAATGCGAAGTGGACGGCTTCACATTGATGAAGCGCGGCATTTCGATTCGGCTGGAGGGCGCGTTGACTTCAGAGTTGCTGCTCATGGAGGCAGTTGCATGACCGTTGGTCAACGAGTCATGCACACTGGGCGCGCTGCGGTTCCATTCGACAAAGCTGTGGGTCTCCAGTTGTAGGTTTGCCGACGCAACACGGGGGATGTCATGAACCAAGAAACGATGATCATTCAGGCCCCAGCGCTGCGGCGTTTTATCCGTGATGCACTGATGGTGGCGGGGCTGACGCCGGCCAGTGCCGAAATCGCATCTGATGTGCTGGCCACCGCGGACGAATTCGGCGTGACCACGCACGGCGTTAAGCTGCTGGCAGGATATCTCAGGCGGCTTCAGGGGGGCGGTGCACGGACGAACGGCCAGCCGCATGTGCTTGACCAGGGGGCGGCATGGGCTTTGGTGGATGGCGACTCGGCGCTAGGGCTGCTGGTCGGGGTCTACGCCATGCAGATCGCCGTTGCCAAGGCTCACTCCGCTGGAATTTCGTATGTGGGTGTGCGCAACAGTGGCCACTTTGCCGCAGCCGGTTATTACTCGCTGTTAGCCGCTAAGGCTGGCTTGATCGGAATCAGTGTCGCCAATGACGCTCCGTCGGTCATTGCACCCGGTGCCACCAGAGCCGTTGTCGGCACCAATCCATTTTCCTACGCCATCCCAGCCGGTCGACACCCGCCGCTTTTGCTGGATATGGCCATCAGCACCGCTGCTGGCGGAAAGGTCTATCAGGCGCGCATGCTCGGCAAACCGATTCCAGACAACTGGATTGTAGGTCTTGACGGTCTGCCGACCACCAATGCCGAGTTGTACCCAGACGAAGCATCCTTGGTGCCCTTTGGGGGATACAAGGGATTTGGACTGGCCCTGTTGATCGAGACCCTGGCTGGCCTGCTCAGCGGCGCCGCAGTGACCTTCGGCGTGGGTTCATGGATGAGGACAGCGGATCAGCCCACTCTGCATGGCGCAGCCTTCATCGCCATCGACCCAGCTGTCTTGGGGCCACGCACTCTTTTTCTCGAGCGGGTCGACAGACTCATCGATGAGCTTCACGGCACGCCCACGATTGCAGGAGTTGACCGCATCATGGTGCCTGGCGAGCGCGAATTCGCGAATCAACAGAGAGCCCAGCAGGAGCCGTTGGTGCTGTCGCCCGATGTCGCACAAAACGTCCGCCTTGCCGCAGAAAGGGTCGGGCTGGAAATAGCCGAATACTTGTGAACCGCTTGCAGGCGCAAGGCAATTTGGAGGACATAAAGATGGCAGACGCGCAGCAGATGACGAGTCAAGTGGGCAATGATCGAACCTCCTTGTTCGGAGGAGACGCAGCGCCCGCTGCGGAGATTACGTTGTGGGGGCGGCGCATTCACGGCCCTACGCTCCCGGGCCAGGGTATCCGTTGCCCACGCGAAACACCGCTGAGCCCGGCAGAAGTTGAGGAAGTGGCCGAGATCATTGCCGATGGCCGCATCGGGCGCCACAGCGTCACCCTCCCTGATCAACTCAAGACGCGCCATTGGGGCTCGATCATGGCTGTGATGGCGCGGTTGAACCAGAAACTGGCGTGGCCGTCGGCTGGTTGGAAAATTGGGGCTGCGGCCGAGGAGATCCGGCGTGCCGAGGGCGTGCCGGAACCGGCGCCGGGCCGGCTTTTTCGCTCCGGTGTGTACGCCAGTCCGGCCCGCCTTCCGTCATATCTTTTTATTAACTACCGCTGCTCTGAATGCGAGTTTGCATTTTTGATGGCCGACGACCTTCCGGCACGCCCAACTGAATACTCAGAATCAGAGGTGGCCGATGCAGTCGAGGCTTTGCTGCCCGCACTGGAGATCGGCGACACCGTATTTGAGGACTGGTATGGTGCCAGTGGTTACCAGGGATCCTCGATGGATGATGGTGGCGCCGCTGCGTTTGTGTATGGCACAGCGATTCCTGACTGGCGGAAATTTGATCTGCCCAACGCCAAAATCGATTTGTACCTGAATGGTCAGTATATCAAGTCTGGCTACGGTCGGGCCGCAATGGGCAATCCGTTGACCTCACTCACGTGGATGGCAAACTGGTTGCGGGTGCGCGGTCAAGGCCTTCAACGTGGCGAATTCGTTAGCACCGGGACGTGTACGGGTCATTTCTTCGCAGCACCCGGTGATACGTTGGATGTTGACTTTGGCCCGATCGGTTCAGTGCATGTGAAGTACGATTGAACGCTGCTTCGCGGGCAGTGGTCATTGGGTGCCGTGAGAATATGCGAACAAGACGATGCGCAGATACAGCCTCACTGGGAGGCTATTGAACCATGGATACGCTGATGCATGACCAGCGTTTGTTCGAGCGATACGCCCTCTTTCGCCCATTTCGGGCGGGACACGGTCGCCTTGTTGTTGACCGGACACATCCTGAATGCTGTCACTTCTTCGCAGAGCGGTTGGCCGATGTAAAAAATGGCCTGTCTGACCCTGGTGGGCAGTCAGCGCGAATACGAACAGATGCTGGTCGACCTGCCCGATGCGTTGGCAGTCGAGCAGCGCATATAAGCTATTGGTTTCCCCGGAGTTTATTGCCGATCCGTATCCGGTGCTGCATCGCCTACGAAACGAAGCACCCGTGTATTGGAGCGAAGCCATCGGGGGGTGGATTCTGACGAGGTACGACGATATCCTCGCGACATTCAAAGATACGGCGCACTACTCGAACGAGAACCGGCTCGGCCAGGCGGTTCGCTATCTGTCCCCGGAAAAACGCGCCGGCTACAAGCTTTTCGAGAATCATTACGCGACAAAGGGGCTGTTGCACTCCGATCCGCCGGATCACACACGGTTGCGGGGAGTGGTGGTCAAAGAATTTACGGCGGCGGTCGTCGAGCAGATGCGGCCGCGTATCCAGGAAATTGTGGACGGGCTGCTGGCACTCGCGACTGCAAAAGGGCACATGGATGTCGTCCCCGATCTGGCAGAGGCGTTGCCAATCGGCGTGATTGCGGAGATTCTCGGGGTGCCACCGCCGGACCGGCATCTCTTCAAAGAATGGGCGGACGGTATTTTGAGTTTCCAGGGGGTCAACAAGCCGAGCGAAGTAGATTTGTCACGAGCACAATCAAGTCTTGCGGAAATCCGCTCCTATTTGATGAACATGATTCAGGAACGTCGCGTCCGGCCCCGCGCTGATTTGATGAGCAAATTCGTCGCCGTAGAAGCCGAAGGGCAGCGCCTCTCTGAGGCGGAATTGATCAACACCAGCGTGACACTCTTCACAGCCGGTCATGAAACGACGCTCTCGCTAATCTCCAACGCGCTCTACACCTTGCTGGCAAATCCTGCTCAATTGCATCTCCTGCGGTGCAATCCGAATCTCTTAAAACCGGCTCTTGAAGAAGTGCTGCGTTACGAGAGCCCGGTCTCCCGCCAGCCGCGCAAGATGAAGGCTGATGTGGAACTCGGCGGCCAACATCTGAGGACGGGCGAGATGGTGTTCCAGATGCTAAACGCAGCGAATCGCGACCCGGTGTGGTTCCAAGACCCCGACAGGTTCGACATCCAGCGCGTTGACAACAAACACATCGCCTTCGGATACGGCATTCATTTCTGCGTCGGTGCGGTGTTGGCACGTACGGAAGGCGCCATCGCCGTAAGCGCCGTTATTCAGCGGTTCCCGAAGCTCAGCTTGGTTGATCCCAAGCCGGATTGGGATCTCAGCAAGCGAAACTCACGCGTCCTGAAAAGCCTCCGCGTGGCTTTTTCAGATTGAACCAGATCAGAAAGTACAAGGCAAAGGAAGTTCCCAGGGTGCGTGTCACGATTGAGCAAAAACAAAAACCACTACAATTGCTGAGAGCTGCCCCGTTGGCGCAGACTCGTCTGACCAGTGTGATGCACGCAATTTGTAGAATTGTGACATGTGCCCGAGTTCCCCAAAGCCTGGATCGCTCTTGCAGAGACGAAAGCATTTTTCAACGCCATCCTTCTG
>JAPLGY010000421.1 GCA_026389955.1 Caldilinea sp.
TGCGGCTGCTGGGCAGAGACAAACGTCATCTGGAGGTAATGGCTGCCGGTCGGATCGGTGCGGGCGGTGTATCCCACACTTTCACCGCCGTAGCCACTCTCTGTATAGACGGCATCTGTCCCATAGCTGCCGTCTGTATAGCCTATCGCACGACCTGGTCCTCCCCCCCACCACCAAGGGGTCCATTCGCCAAAGACAAAATCAGGCCAGTTGGGCGGGTTGTAGGTTGTCTTGGCCGCCGAAACCGTCCACGCTGTGTCGGCCCCGGGCAGCGGGCCGCCGGCGTAGTACTGGGCCGCCACAGCCACCACAGCCTCTTCACCCAGGAAATAGGGGCCGCTGCTTTCGTTGCGTGCGGTCACCTCAAACTCTGGACGGCGGAACTCCTGAATCTGGAAACTGTGATAATAGGGGAAACTCTGCGCTGCGTTGCGCAGGCTGAGCTGGACACTGGCGTAGCCCAGGTTGCTGTTGGGGGCGATCGCAACCGCCAGGTCGAAGCCCCCCAGCTCGGTCAGGGCGACGGTCCCCTGGGCCAGCAGGTTGCCCTGCGGGTCCAGCACGGTGTAGTCGACCTGTGGATCTGCCATCGAATCCAGCCGCAGATCGCCGGTCGGCCCGGCACCGAGCGTGCGCAGCCAGCCCTTGAGATGCACCGTCTCCCCGGGCCGGTACATCTGGCGGTCGTCGAAGACCCACCAACGCAGTTCGTCCTGCCGTTCCACCGCCTGCCAGCCCCCCCCCCAGTAGTCACTTGCACTGGGCAGGAAAGCCAGCTCGTCGCCGGCGCGGGCCAGCAGCAGTTGGGCTGCCGGGTAAAGCGGCAGTGAAAAACGCGCCATCCCGTCGGCAGAGGTCGTGGCCTTCTGCTCTGTAGGCCACAGCGCCAGCTCGACACCGGCGAGCGGGGTCCCGTCGCGCAGGTCGGTGACCCAGGCGGCCAGGTCGGCCGCATCGTGGATCACATCGACACCGAGCGTGGTGACCTGAACCCAGGTTTGCACCATCGGCCCGTACCGGTTGCGGAAGAGCAGATCCAACAGCGAAGGGGGCGTATCCACCACGACGATCAGATGGCCCGGCTTCCCCCCCAGCGCAGGGGCCAGATCCAGGCTGGACTCGGTCAGCGTGTCTTGGGGGGCGTCGAGGTCAACCTTCGTCTCCAAAACCAGGCGCCCTGGCGGACTCTGCTGGGGATCCCCGTAGTAGCTGTTGCGATAATCCAGATAGGCAGGCCAATCCTCCGGCGTGACCGCATAGGCACGCAGGCGGACAGTGGGCAGGTTGATCGTGTAAATTGGGAACACAGGGCTGGCCGCAGTCGGGTCCAGCGTGACCAACGCGCGGTCGGGCCCACTCAGATAGGCCTCGACGTCGCCGGTGTAGAACGTCAGCTCGACCGGTTCGCCCAAAGTCTGGCCAAAGCGGTCCGCCAGCGCCCCGTCGAGCGTCACCCGGTAGGTGGTGCGCCCGGCGGTGTTCCCCTGCAGCCACAACCCATCGTAGCTGGCGCTCACCTGCAGATTGGGGATAGCCGGCTCGACCTGCACCGATTCGTTGGTCACCGCTTCTTCGTCGAGGGGGTTGTTGAAGCGCACGTACCATGACTGGCCCGGATAACAGCTGTAGCGGGCTTCGTTGCAGTTCTGCTCGACCACACGCAGGGGTGCGTAGGTCTGGAACCCAAACGACTGGACTTCGCTGGTGCGCAACGGCCCTTCCGCAGAAGGGGTCTCTGGCCCGACGTGGACGGTGACCGTCGTATTGGCCGGGAAGGGCTCGACGGCGCGCAAGGCCAGCCAGCGGTCGGCAGCAACCTGCTGGGCATAGCCGTTGACTTCTGGATTGGCCGCTACT
>JAPLGY010000057.1 GCA_026389955.1 Caldilinea sp.
CACGGCCACACTGAGCACAATCAACAGCCAATATGGCGGGTAATCCCAGGTATTCAAAAACAACAGGGCACCACAGATGCCCCCGGACAACAAAAAGCCTGCCCAGCGCAGCGGGAAAACATCGATCCACCGCTGCCGAGCAGCGTCCGCCGGTGCCGGAGAAAGCACAACAGCCAACGCCACCGCCACCGACAACAGCGCAAACGGCATTGCAGCCAGATGGGGGTGGTTGTCCCCAAGCAGATAGCTGAAGGCAGGAAATTCATCGATCACTTCGATGGGATCCCCTTGCAGGCTGGTGTCCACGAGCACACGGCTGCTGCGCCACCACCACCAGCCAAAATCGACATACCACTTGTGCGTCACGGCGGCATTTTCAGGAAAACCCCGCACCTGGAACAGCCCGGCCACTCCTGTCACGTCGAAGCCGTTTGCATACAGCCACTCCAGCAACCCTTGTAGATTGGCAGCCAACCCCACAAAGAGCATGGCCAACAGCCCACCTACCGTTGCCCAGCTTGCCCGAACAGAAGTCGCCGCCAGATTGTACCCGACACCAAACAGGGCGCTCAGCAAAAGCCCAAACCAGGCCGCCTGGGCCAAATTGTAGGTGACAGACGTCGTCTGTCCGCCCATCAATCCTACCAGATTCATCAACCAGTACCCAAAATAATAATAACTGATCGGATACCCGGCGAGCCAGGCGTCCTGGGGAGGATAGGTCAGGCTGGCCCGAATGCTGTTCAAAAACATCAGATCCATCGGCTGCTCGGTGTGGTCTGCCGCTGGATCGTGTGCCCGCACCCATGCCCAGGCAAGAAAAGAGAGCCCAAAAATGGCTTCAACCAACATCCGATATCGCCAGGAAGGAAGCAATTTCTGGGCGGAAGCCCGTGCTGCAGCCACACTGAGCAGCGCAACCAGGAGCCAGGCCAGCCAGGCACCGCCGATTTCGTTGCGCCACAGACCGATGCTGTAGCCGATCCAAAACAGATAACCGGTAAGCAAAATTCCCAGCAGACGGGCAAATGCATAGCCACGGTCGGGGAGAAAGGCAAAAAAGCGAGCCCCCAACGGCAGGGCTGCGACAGCCACGATCTGAATCACCAGATAAAAAATCAGAAATTGGCCGATCACACCTGCCCTCTCATCTTTCTGCGTACGGTTGTGCTGGCTGCAAGGTGCCGTCCGGGCCAGACTGCAGCCGTCCCGGACGGGCGTACAGCGCAGCTCGTTCGTTTTGAAAAAGCAGCTCCAACAGTCCCTGTGCAGCCATTTCTTCAAATTTACGCACCCCATCCGGGTGGAGGTAACGCTCCAGCTGCCCGATGTAGACCAGGTCGATGTGCAGTTCCTCCAAAATTTGTTGCGTTCGCACAATGTCAGATGTCTGCCAGAGTTCTCGATGCAAACCATCCCGGTACCCTACATCTTCGGGGTACCGTTGTTCCTGCTCGTGCATGCCGCGCAGCCCGCTGAGTCCGCTGTTGCTTGCGATGCGTGTGCCCCAAGCACGGTAGTACTCTACCTCGGCAGACTCCAGGATCACAGCGTTGCCTCGGATTGTCTCCAGCACCCACTGCAAGGCTTGCCATTCGTACCGGAGTTCGATCACATGGCTGGGGTCTGGCCAGCTGTATGCGCCTTCCCGCATGAAGTCCAACCCATTCAACGTGCCAATGGCTGGCCTCCAGCCAGGCATGCGCTGGTCGAGGCGGGCTGGGGTACCCAGGAGAGGATAGGCCAGCCCGGCCAGCACCAGACAGACAAACAACGCCAACCAGGCCCCGCGGGCGAGTATTGCCGGCCAGCCCATCTGTGCTCCGTGCCAGATTGACCGCCACAGACGCGGCGTGACAATGGCGGCTGCCAGCCCCCACAATACCCAGACCTGGCTGAAGAATTTGAAGAGGGTGTTCATCCGGTAATAGTCGCTGCCGTTGAGAAAATCTTTGAGGTAGACCACCTGGGTTCCGGCCAGGATGGCCATGCCGGTCACAGCCAACAAAACAGCCAACGCGGCCCCAGCATCGGTCGTACCTGCGCGTCTCCACAGCAGCGCCCCTCCCAGCCCCAATCCAGCCAGACAGATCGCCAGGACACGCCAACCTGTCAACCAGGCCAGAAGTGCTCCCCCCAAGGCGAACGGCAACGCGGACAACAGCAGCAAATACAAAAAACCAGGCCGTTCTACCAGATGGGCATGCCAAAAGAGTAGACGCGGCAAGTCGTCATAGCGCCGCCAAAAGAGGCTCAACGCGCGTTCGATCCCTGCCGGACGCGGCGGACGACCTGGGCGGCCTGCCGCCAGGTACACCAGCCCGCTGAGCAACACAAACAGGAAAAAACCCCACACCAGCAGCCAGCGATCGAGGGGGTCAGGCTTTTGCACCCAGCCGATGCCAGAGGCGCCCACATTCACGTACTGCTGGAAAAATGGAAAGAACAACAGGTAGGCGCCGCCTGCATAGCACAATGCGATCCACAAGGTCAGCCACCAGGAGATGCGACCGCGGCTGCGAAACTGGCTTACCAACAGGGCCAGCACCCCCAGCCCGAAATAAGTCGGCAGCTCCCACAGATTGACGCTGGCCAAAGCGCCCAACAGCAGAGCAAAGAGTGCCAGCATGCCCACCCCTCGCTTCCAACTGGTTCGTTCAACCGCTGTCTCGCCAGCGATCAGGGCCAGCGTCAAGCCGAGAAACAAGACCGAAACCGGAATTCCAATCAAATGAGGGTGGAGGTCGGCAAACAAAAAACTCCAAAAGGGAAATTCGTTGATCGTCGACTCGATAACTCGGCTGGGCCCCCAAAAATCGTAGTCGGGAAGAGCCGCCCTGCCGCTCAACACCTGCTGCAGCCCTCCCCAGGCGCCCACCAGCTCGGACAGACCAGGAAGGGCTGACTGGATCATGGCAGGCTGCAGCCTGGCCAGGTTACGAACCCACTGGGCAAACCCATCTAAATTGCCCAAGATCGTCACATAAAGTGGTGCCAGCAGCGCTGCACCCAGGCCGCTGTACCAGGAACGCCGGCCCAGTCGCCCGTTCTCTACAGCAGAATAGGCCACAGCAAACAGATTGACGGCTGTAAGCGCAAAGAGGGTTGCGATCGCCAGGTTGAAAGAAACTTCAGCGTAGATGCCCGTCAACTTGATCAGGTAAGCAACCAAGTAGATGCCAAAGTAATAATAGTTGATAAAACCACCGGCAAAGTGTGGGTTGACCGGCGGAAAGGAAGGGCTGCGCAGAATCCCGTTGAGAAAAGCAAATTCCATCTGCTTCTCTCCCCCAAACCAGGGCTGCCAGAGGTCGGGGTTTTGCAGACGAATCCAGACAAAGCCCAACAGTGCCGCCGCAAAAATTCCTTCCCCCACCAACAGGCTCCGCCAGTGAGCTCGCACAAACGTCAGCAGGGCCCGGCGTTGGAGAGCGGCAGCCCCCGCACCCGCCAGCACCACCAGCCCCAATGACAACCAGGCAAAAGCCACCGTATTGCTGAACAGCCCCAGCGAAGTAAGCAGCCACAGCAGCCAGCCTCCCAACAACCATCCCAAGGTGCGGCTGAACCAAAAACCAGCGTCCCGGAGCGGACGAAAAATGCCAAAAAACAATGGCCAGGCAGACCAGCCCAGCACCGTCAACACAGCCCACCAGCAAAAGATCGCCAGCAAAGTCTCTTCACTGGCAAGACGATTCCAGCGGTAGTTGTCGACCACCGGCAACGCCTGGATCGGCGTATCCAACAACAAAGAAGGCCGTTGCCCGACATCGGCATTCCCCGTGGTCACGCCAGCCACCTGCAAGAGCGAATTCAGCAGCCCTTTCTGTTCGCTGCCAGGCAAGTTGCCCAGTCCCAACGCTTCCAAAAAAGGATTGAACGGAGAATCTGCCCCCCGGTAATAGGGGATGGCTTTTTCCCAGCTGCGACCAAAAAGAGCGTCGAATTCAGCGTCGTCGAGGTCACGCACTTTGCGAAAAATTGTCACCTGCGGGTGGTCGTAGAGGCTAAAGCTTTCATCCGCTTTGCGATCGTCGAAAACAAAGCCAAACAGCTGCGGCGGCGAAGTCACTTCTTTTGCCAGCTCGAACCCCAACCGCCCGTCCCACATGGCTTTGTAGTAAAGCGTAGTCATCGGATAGCGTTCAGGCAGCTCGTCGACGCTGTCGTAGATGCGTTTCGAGCTGTAAACTACCCAGTCCGCCTCACGCAGCTTTTGTTTGAGAATCTGATATTTGTCGAACGTGTCTTCTTCGTAGGGGCTCCAGTCAATCTGGAGAAGTCCAGCGCTGCCTGGGTCCAGGCCAGCTTCCCCCGGGATACTTTTGGGCAGGGGGTCGTCCCAAAGTTCCCACAACAGCACGGAGCCGGGTGGGACGTTCGCGTAGATCCAGCGGCTTGCCTGGATCCAGGTATGCTCGCGATGATAAACGCCGTTGACATAGGCAAGAGACCAGAAGATTCCACCCAACAAACCAACAGCCCCCAACCCCAGGGCCCCCCAGCGCAGCAAAACAGCTGGGCCGGGCCGGGCCCCTTGTCTCCACAAAAGGACGATGGCTCCGGCTCCCCACAGCAGAACGAACGGCAGCAGCGGGCTCATGTAGCGGTTGAACTTGGCTAAAAAAGCACCGGTGATCAAAAAATAGGGGAACACCCAACTCCAGACCACCCAATTGGCCAGCTGGACATCGTCAAACCAGTGCTGGACAGCCGTCCCTGGGTGCCGGCTTTGGAACCAGCTTCTGAGAGCACGCCCGGCCGTTCTCAACGCCATCCAGCCGGCAGAGAGGGTTCCGATCAGAGCAACCATCCCCAGCGGCCAACCAAGTCCCCACTGCAACTGCTGTTGAATAAAATACAGATAAGGTGGGGTATTGCGATATTGTCGGGTAAATGGCAAGTCAGCCACGCCCCTCACCATCATTCCCTGTTCGACCAGAACCGCCCGGCTAAATGTGTCCCAGTCCAACACAGCATAGGGGCTGGCCACAAAAAAGAGCGCCAACGCTGCGGCCCAGGCAACCATCAGCTGCACAGATGCTGCAAAAGCAATCCTTCCATCCAGGGTATGACCATCCTGCCTGCTCTGCTGCGCAGCCCGCCCAATGACCAGCAGAGCAGCCACAGCAGGGACCCCCAATACAGGCAGCGCACTAAATTTGGAGGCAATGGCCAGCCCACAGGCTGCCCCTGTCCCGAACGCCACAGACAGATCTCTGCGTTGCAGCATGCGGGTCCCCCCCCACACAGCCAGGACCGTAAAAGTTGTACTGGCAGGATCCATCGCAAAAAAATGGCTCAGCTGAATTGCCTGTACGGCAAAGGCATAAAATGCAGCCGCCAGCAGCCCGGCTGCTCGTCCAAAAAAATCTTTTCCCAACAAAAAGAGAAAAAAAATTGTCAACGTATCCAACAGCGCGATCGACAGCCGCCCCGCCACCGCGATCGCGTCGCAGCTGTCTTTTCCCCGTTGCATCAGTTCGACGGTTGGCTGTGGCACCCCAGCCATTTGCGCAGCGGGTGCCAGCTGCTCAAACAACTGCCCCATGGCCACCCCAAGATAAAGCGGAAAATGCCCGTAGGTAAAACTGCGCGGCTCCTGGCGCTGTCGATCCCACAAGGGATTCAGAGGACTGCTCTGCGGATCCCAAAATTCTGCCCAGCTGGCAGGCAAAGCGATCGTAGGCGCATAAAAACAGGCAGTGCTGCGTTCATCGGGGTGGCTGCCGATCCCACGGTCAAAATTGAGATTCCAAACTCGGAGCGTCAATCCCCCCAACAAAATGAGCCCAAGCAGAGGAAAAGAAATACGTCTCAGCCAAGAATCTGCGGTGATTGTCATGGTTGTTGAGGAAGAGGAGGATAGTTGGGCACGACCCACGTGATTGAATTGTTCGGGGGAGGAGGCCAGAGCAAATAAACATCTACCCACCGACGCACAGAGACAAAGCTTTCATTGGAATAGGCCAGATCGATCCGCCGCGAAAGGATTCCTCCCCCTGTGTCAAGTGCATCGCCGATACCATAGCCAGGAACATAGACCTGAGAACGCAACGGGATCAGCCGGGGGTCGACTGCTACTACGCCTGCACGCACGACATCCCCGGTGCGCGTACGATTGCCGCCCGCCGAAACAGGGCTGTAGCTGGTCGCCAACATGCGAATTTTACGCCAGTATGTAATCACACTCCCATCGCTCATTCTTTCGGTCAGCGCTTCGATTTTTTGCCCATACGCGATCCGCCGATCGGCAGGTTCTTGAGCCAACCAGGTATCTTCCAGCACTCGGCTGATCGGCTCTCCGTTTTCATAGCGAATCCGATAGCGGCTTCGGGTAATTCCCTCTGCGCCATTCGACAACACCCGTTGATTGTCCAAAGGCAGGGCAGGGTCTGCTACATAGACTGTCTCGTAGGGGGCAATCTCTTCTTCGACGACCACATCTTCGTTCACGCGCGTCACGACAATTTTGAGGTTATTGTACAACCGGGTTTCCAGGGAGGGTTCCACCCGATCCAGACCTGTCAACACAATTCCCAGGTCACTCAACGCGTCGGCGACCGTATCCCCCTGGGTACGTGTCTTGACAGCCCGCCCATCAAACTGCATAAAGACAGGAACGCTGCGTTGAATGTAAACACTCAAATTGGCAGTGACCGCATTGCCCAGGCTTGGCAACACACGATCCCCAAGATAAAGTGTCACATTGCTGCGACGCAGCGCTTCGCCGACCGTCTGGGCCGTGGTGTAGATCGTGTACTGGGCTGCGCCTTCATAGACAACGATCGGCACAGAACGACGGATGCGAATCTGCAACGGTTCGATGTGCACACGATTCCAGGCAAAACCACGATCGTAGGTGGTCGGCAACTTCTCCTCCAAAGGCACCGGCAAGCGATCTGCCCCCCCCCACGGCTGTCCATCGACCAAAATTTCGTCGTAGGTGTCGACGACAATCCCGGCATCCTCCAGAACGTGCTTGGGGGTATCGCCCCAACTAAACAGGACGCGATCTTTGCCGTCAGCGATCAGCCGGATTGGCCGTGCCCGTTCTACAGTCACGACCAGGCTGCGGGTCAGTTCACTGTCCAACGGGGGGATAATCCGGTCATCAGCATGTGGGGTCACTCCCAGATCCAACAACAGAGCGTCGACGGTCGCACGATGCGTATAAACAACCTCGCGATGGCCATCGACACTGACCATTACCCGATTGGCGGTCAGCCAATACACCCAAACCAGAAAAACAGGCAGGCCAACAGCCACAACAACCCAGAAAAATTGCTTGCGAAAGTCAGGAGGGCTCTGCTCTTCTTGCGCCATGCCTGGGCGATCTGCTATCGTGGATGCCATTGCGCCATTGTATCCAATCGACGCAAGAACGACAAAGTGTATCTGAAACTTTGGTGCACATCGCCATGTTTCTGGCTGCACCTGTGTCGGAAATTTGTTCCGCACAATTGTCCAGTTGTGAGCACAGCGATCCGCAAGTACAATCCAATAGGCAATGCCTGTTTTTATCAAAAGTCATCTGACTGCCGTGCACCAAACCATACCTGCCTTTCCATATCGTTCTGCTGCTCTGGTCGCTGTTCTGGCCGGATTTGCGCTGCGTCTGCATCAGCTCGGCGCAGAATCGCTCTGGTACGACGAGACTGTCAGTGTCTATCTGGCTCGCCAGCCTGTCGGTGCCATGATTGCCCACACCGCCAGAGACATTCATCCCCCCGGCTATTACCTTCTTCTGCACATCTGGCAAACAATCGCTTCTCCATCTTTGGAATATGGCCTTGAATTTCTCTATGGCTGGCCCAGCCTGTGTGCCGGCATCGTGGTCATGGGGTTGATCTATGCCATCGGAAGCCGCTTGTTTTCTCCTGCTGTCGCATCAGGAGCCCTCTGGCTTGCAGCTTTTCACCCTTTTCAGCTGTGGTACAGCCAGGAAGTGCGGATGTACACCGTCGGAGCTGCGTTGGCCCTTTTGTGTTTTTGGGCGGTGTTGCGGTTTCAGGAGAACAGCTTCCCAACCCGTTGGTTGGTTGTGTATGTGGGAGGCGCCGCAGCTGGGCTGTATACGCTCTATTCCTTTGCGTTTTGGTTGGCAGCCCTCAACATCTGGGTGTTTTGGCGCGTCTGGCGCAATGAACCCGGCAGCGCTCTGCGGATCGGCCCCTGGCTGGCTGCTCAGGGGGGAGTCCTTTTGCTGTTTGTGCCTTGGGTACCTGTTGCACTGCGTCAAATGCTGGAGCCTCCAGTTCCTTCTTGGCGAACCTCCTGGGCGACAACAGGAGCATTTTTGGACAGTCTCTCTGAAGCAGCGACAGCGCTTTGGCTGGGGCAGTCTTTTCCTGGCCCCGCCAGCTGGCCTTGGGCTTTGGGCATAGTTTTTGGAGTGTTTGTGGCTTGGCGGCAGGTCCAGACGTATCCAGCCATTCGCTGGGTGCTGGCCATCGTTTTTCTGCCGATCGCAGTGTTGTTTGTTCTCACATTGTTCGGGATTCCCATCTATCATGTCCGCTATGTATTCCTGTATTCACCACTTTTTTTGCTCCTCCCATCTGCTTTGTTCCAACAATTTTGGAAGCGCAGCCGACTGATTGCTGGTTGCGGGCTGTTGATCTGGGGAGGAGCAACCTTGCTGGCCGTACAGAACTACTGGAGCAGTGCACCCCATCGAACAGATGATCACCGTGCTGCGGTCGCTGCATTGGCTGCTCGCTGGCAGCCTGGTGACATCATTTTGGTCAATGCAGGCTGGATCTACCCTGTCGTACAGACCTATTGGCCGGCGCGTCCTGTAGGTCTTGACGGAAGCAGCATGGAAGAAGCCATTTTTTCTTTTCTTATTTTTGACTATGCGAAAAAACTGCCGCTGGACGATTCCCGCCCAGCGGCAGTCCGGCTAGGAAGCGTCGACGGCGCACAGACCCTCGGCTGGGGAGACCCAGCCAGCGACTTTTTTGCACTCTCTGCCGACAATACCCAAAAACTCCTCGCCGCTGTCGCAGAACAGAGCACGCGCATCTGGCACTACCGCCTTTATGACACCGTCAGCGACCCTCATGGCGTCGTGCGGCAATGGCTGGACCACCATCTGCTGCTCTTGGAGGAGCACCCCATCCCCGGGCGCGATTTTGGCCTTGTGCAGCTCTACGCTACCCCCAAACTCACAGCCCCACTTCCTTTTGTCCAAACGGACACCTCCTGTTTTGCTCAACAAATTTGCTTTTATGGCTATGCGAAAAATATAATTATCAAAGCTGGACGACCCCTCTACTGGCCAGCCCACTGGTATGCACGCACCTCCCTGCCCAATCTGACTACCAGCCTGCGCCTCTACGACCGCCAAGGACGGCTTGCCGCCCAACACGATGCCCCTTTCCTGCCTGCATCGGCCACCTGGCAGGCCGGACAGAGCCTTCTTCAATCGCTCATACTGCCGCTCCCAGCCAGCCTCAAGCCAGATGAATATACCCTACAACTGCTCGTCTACCGCCCCGATACAGGCGAATCCCTGTCTCCCGATGCCGCCACAGCCGACAACCAACGCCTTCTGCTGGGCTCAGCTACCGTGCTCTTATCTCAACCTGCTGGCCACACAGATCTCCCCCCCCCAATTGCAGCCCGGGGACTGGGTACAGGCCGCTCTGTTTTGGCGCCCACATGCCCACCCCTACCGAGAGAGCTACCAGGTGCTTCTCCAACTGCAGGACGCCACCCACACCCTGCGGGCTGAATGGATTTTTCCGCTCGGCGGACATGAATACCCCAGCGGAAACTGGCTGCCCGAGATCCCTGTGCGCGATCTATACGACTTCCAACTGCCTGCTGACCTGCCACCCGACCGTTACCAGCTCCTGATCAGCCTCCGTCGCAGCTCAGATGGCTTGCCCATTCCACCCGACTGGCCCGCCAGCACCCCCGCTGCCCTCGCCGACTTGCAGGTCGTCCCCTGATTTTGCAGACAGCCCCCTCCAACAGATATACTCCCATAAATGAACTGGTTGAGACACCTGCTGCGCTGCCGCCAATGGCCGGCAATCTTTCTTCTGACTGGATTGGCGCTCCTGGCTGCCGTAGGGCAGGCAAAGGCAGCTGACCCCTG
>JAPLGY010000106.1 GCA_026389955.1 Caldilinea sp.
GTGTCCAATGCCGGCGGCATGGGTATCATCGAGACATCTTCCGGCGAACTCGACGCCGTGATCGTCGACATCCCCGTGATCATCAGCTATATCCGAGCCCACCCAGAAGCCGGACTTCGGATCACAGGGGGCCCTGTTACAGACGAAAGTTATGCCATTGCAGTAAACCAAAAGAAGTCGGATGTGCTTGCCCTGCTGAACAGAGCACTCAGCACGGTGCGCGAGAACGGCACCTACGACCAACTGTTCAATCGCTGGTTCGGCAACCCGTAGGTTCCGACCAGCCCACTCTCTTGTACAAAATCATGGAGGAACCAATGAGCGGTGAAGGCAAATGCCCAATGACGGGCAGATCAAACGCGATCGTTGGCGCGCGATCCAATCGAGACTGGTGGCCCAATCAGTTGAATCTGAAAATTCTTCATCAAAATTCTGCCCTGTCTGACCCGATGGAGAAAGACTTCAACTATGCAGAAGCGTTCAACAGCCTCGACCTGGAAGCGGTGCGGCAAGATCTCTACGCGTTGATGACCGATTCGCAGGAATGGTGGCCCGCCGACTACGGCCATTATGGGCCGTTGTTCATTCGGATGGCCTGGCACAGCGCAGGCACCTACCGCACCGGAGATGGGCGCGGGGGCGCCTCCTCTGGCACACAACGCTTCGCCCCTCTCAACAGCTGGCCCGACAATGCCAATCTCGACAAGGCACGCCGCCTGCTCTGGCCGATCAAACAGAAATATGGGCGAAAACTTTCCTGGGCCGACCTGATGATCCTGGCTGGGAACTGTGCGTTGGAGTCGATGGGATTTCAAACCTTCGGCTTTGGTGGCGGACGAGCAGATGTCTGGGAACCCGAAGAGGATATCTACTGGGGCCCAGAAGAGACCTGGCTGGGCGACAAACGCTACACCGGCGACCGTGAACTCGAAAACCCACTCGCAGCAGTGCAGATGGGCCTGATTTATGTCAACCCAGAAGGGCCCAACGGCAAGCCCGACCCGCTCGCCTCCGCCCGGGATATTCGCGAGACCTTTGCTCGTATGGCCATGAACGACGAGGAGACCGTCGCCCTTATCGCCGGCGGACATACCTTTGGGAAAACACATGGCGCCGGCAGCGCAACCCTTGTCGGCCCCGCCCCCGAAGGCGCCAGCCTTGAAGAACAAGGCCTCGGCTGGAAAAATCGCTTCGGCCCCGGCAAAGGAGTCCATATCATCACCAGCGGGCTGGAAGGCGCATGGACACCGACCCCGATCGAATGGGACAACAGCTATTTCGACACGCTGTTTGGCTATGAATGGACGCTGGTCAAAAGCCCGGCCGGAGCCCATCAGTGGATCCCGGCCAACGGGGCTGCCGCAGATGCCGTGCCAGATGCCCACGATCCGTCCAGACGACACGCGCCGATGATGGCAACCACAGACATCGCATTGCGGGCAGACCCCCTCTACGAGGCGGTCTCCCGACGCTTTCATGCCAATCCAGAGCTCTTCGCAGACGCTTTTGCCCGGGCCTGGTTCAAACTGACCCATCGCGACATGGGCCCACGCGTCCGGTACCTGGGCCCGCTGGTCCCCACAGAAGAGCTGCTCTGGCAGGACCCTGTTCCCGCCCCCGACCACCCCTTGATCGACGTCCGCGACATCGCCGTGCTGAAGGCGCGGGTTCTCTCTGCAGGCCTGTCCGTGGCCGAGT
>JAPLGY010000254.1 GCA_026389955.1 Caldilinea sp.
TCTGCGGATTCTTGCTGCGGGGGGAGAGACGCTGCTGATCAGCCATTCGGGCTGGCAACGATGTGGCGCCAGCCTGGTTGCTGCAGCCACCGAGTATCATCGGCAGTTTCCCCTGCGCCGTGGAATGCCACGCAGCGAGGCGCGTGGGCGGCTGCAGCGACTGTTGCCATCCGTCGCTCTTCCTGTGCGTGTCTTCAACGTGTTGTTGGATGGGTTGATCCAGTCGGGTGTGGTGGAGGGCGACGATACGAGCCTGCGCCTGCCCGATTTTCGGCCCGTCCTGGCCCCTGCGCAGCAGCAGCGGGTCGAACGCTTGTTGGCTGCCTTTGCAGCAGCACCGTCGTCTCCCCCGATCGTGCAGGAGGTTCTTCAGCGTCTGGGGCAGGAGCGTGAGCTTTTGGAGTATCTGGTCGATACAGGGCAACTTGTCTGGCTGGGCAGCGAGGTGTTGTTGCGCAGCGAGGATTGTGCAGCGCAGATCCGCCAGGTCGTGGCGCATCTGCGTGCCAAAGGAAGCGTTACGCTGGCTGAAGTGCGCGATCTGCTGCAGACGAGTCGGAAATATGCCCAGGCGCTTTTGGAAGAAATGGACGCCCGGCGGATCACACAGCGGGTGGGGGAGGGGCGTGTGTTGGTCGATTAGCAGCTGCGCACCGCCTCGAGAAATGCTCGGAGTCGTTGGGGGTTTTTGACGCCTGGCCGTTCTTCGACGCCGCTGGCCACGTCGACTCCCCAGGGGCGGACAGTTCGGAGAGCCGCTGCGACATTGTCGGGTGTGAGGCCGCCGGCCAGCAGCAGGTGGTCGACGTTGCGGGCCACGGCAGCGGCGGTTTGCCAGTCTGCTCGTTGGCCGGTGCCGCCGTAGGTGTGGGGAGTGTAGGCGTCGAGCAGGAGATGGGGGCCGGGGGCGGACTGGGCCAGGGCCAGCTGGGCGGACTGGGCCAGGGCTTGTGCCGGATTGGCGGGGCGGATCGCCTTAAAGGCTTGCTCACCGAGGCTGTTCAGCCAGGTTTCGTTTTCGTCCCCGTGCAATTGCGCGTAGTCAAAAAAAGAATCTGTCAAAAAATTCTGTATCTCAGAGGCGCTGGCATTGACAAAGACCCCAACACAGCGTGGTGGATGGGCAGCACACCGGTGCAAGCCATTCACAATTCTTGCCACCTGCTCCGGTGGCACATAGCGCGGGGAATTGGGGTAGAGAATGAACCCAAGCAGGTCGGCCCCTGCTTCGGCAGCGAGCAGGGCATCTTCCAGCGAGGTGGTGCCACAGATTTTAACGACCGTCATTCTGCTGTCTCCTGTGCAAGGAAGTATCTCGCCGCTCTGGGGACTTTTGTGTAGACAGGTCAGCGACCCGCCTGCACAAAAGCCTTGACGCTCTGGCCTCGTTCTGCTTGGGGAAGCTTGCAGAAAGTCTCACCAACGAGAATGGCGTTGCACCCCATCGCGGCCATATGTCGTACATCTTCGGGGGTGCGGATGCCACTTTCGCCTACCAGGAGACAGCTGGGTGGGATCAGGGGGCGCAGGCGACCGGTGGTGGTGATATCGACCTGAAAGGTGCGCAGGTCTCGATTGTTGACCCCAATCAGGCGTGCTCCGCTGGCCAGTGCCCGTTCGGTTTCCGCTTCATCGTGGACTTCCACCAATGCGGCCATGCCCAGATCTTCGGCCAGTCGGCGCAGCGAATAGAGGTCGCTGTCTGGCAGCACCCCTGCGATCAGGAGGAGAGCATCTGCCCCTGCCATGCGCGCTTCGTAGATTTGGTACTCATGGTAGAGGAAATCTTTGCGGAGCACAGGCAGGGCCAGCCCAATTTCGCGTAGTCTTTCTTTGACGGCGGTCAAATACCCCAGCTGGCCTTGAAAAAAACGACTGTCGGTCAGGCAGGAGATGGCTGCTGCACCGTTGCGTGCGTACGTTTCGGCGATCAATTCTGGGTTCCATTCCTGTGCGATCAGCCCTTTGGATGGGCTTGCCCGTTTGATCTCGGCGATCAGGCTGACGCCGGGCTGGGCTGTCAGAGCAGCCGCAAAATCCAGGGCAGGAGGGGCCAGTCTGGCAAAGGCTTTGACCTGAGCCAGCGGTGCGCTCTCCATTTGTCTGGGAACTTCCTGCCGTTTCCAGGCCATAATCTGGTCGAGCACTTCCCCTTTTTGTTTGGCAAGGTCCAATTTGGATGATTTCATGGTTGTGCTTCTTTTCTCAGGGCAAAAAACGTCGAGTTTTGTGCACATAGGCGTCCAGCACACGCAGTGCGCTGCCGCTGTCAATGCTGTAGCGGGCTGCGGCGAGACCGGCTGCCAGGTCGTTGGACTCTGTGCTGAGGGCGAATGCTGCGTTGAGCAGCACTGCATTGCGCCTGGCCCCGTGCTGCGAGCCATCCAGAATGCTGCGGGTGATGGCTGCATTTTCTTCGGCGGTGTTGCCCGACAGCTCATCGAGGCCTGCGCGCGGCAGGTCCAGGGACAGAGCGTCAAACTCGTATGTGGTGACTCTTCCATTGTGCAGATGGCTGACTCTGTTGGGGCCGGCCAGGCTCAACTCGTCTGTGCCACCGTGCACGACAAAAGCTGCACGTGCCCCCATCTGCTCGAGCACCTGGGCGAGCGGTTCGGTGAGTGCGGGCGAAAAAACACCGACCAGCAGATTGGTGGCGTTGGCGGGGTTGGTCAAAGGGCCCAGGATATTGAAGAGGGTGCGTGCGGCCAGCTCACGGCGGGGGCCGATGGCGTGGCGCATGGCAGGATGAAAGGCGGGTGCAAACAGGAAGACCAGCCCGATCTCTTCGATACATTCAGCTGCCTGTTCTGCGCTCAGCTGTAAGTTGGCGCCCAGTGCGGCCAGCACATCGGCGCTTCCGCTGCGGCTGCTGACAGCCCGGTTGCCATGTTTGGCGACTTTGACCCCGTGTCCGGCGGCCACAAAGGCTGCTGTTGTGCTGATGTTGAAGGTGCCAAGGCTGTCCCCCCCTGTGCCGACGACATCTATCAGCGCTGCGTCGCCGATCGACGGCCGCACCGGCACTGCACTGCGCTTCATGGCGCGAGCGCAGCCTGTGATCTCGTCGACCGATTCGCCCTTCATGCGCAGCGCTGCCAAAAATGCGCCGATCTGTGCTGGGGTGGCTTCTCCTTCCATAATCTGCGTCATGGCAGCATCTGCCGCAGCGGCACTCAAACTTTGGCCAGCAAAGAGCTGATGAATCGCCTGTTGGATGGCTGTCATACTCATAGGTATCTCCTTGGGTGCGCAATCAAGTGTGGTCTGTGCGACAGACCGTGCTGCAAACAAATTTCTCTTTACAACCTCAAAAAATTAGCCAACAGTTCTTTGCCGTACTCGGTCAGGATGCTTTCTGGATGAAACTGGACGCCATGGATGGGCAGGGTTTTGTGTTGCAGCCCCATCACCTCCCCTTCTGCTGTGCATGCAGTTAACTCCAGCACCTCTGGCAGCGGCTCGGCGACGATCAGGCTGTGGTAGCGTGTGGCAATGAACGGGGTAGGCAGCCCGGCAAAGACGCCCCTGCCGGTATGGTGGACGGGGCTGACTTTGCCGTGCATCAACTGGGGGGCGCGCACGACCTGGCCGCCAAAGACATGTCCGATGCATTGCTGGCCGAGGCAGACGCCGAGCACAGGCGTTGTCTGGCCGAGCACACGAAGCACAGCGTTGCTTACGCCGCTGTCTTTTTCGGGAGAGCCGGGCCCAGGGCTGATCACGATGTGGGTTGGGGCCAGCTCGGCCAGCTCCTCTACGTCGATTTCGTCGTTGCGCCAGACGCGGATGGCTGCGTTGGGGAGTCCGTGCACGGGCATCTGCTGCACCAGTTCGCCAAGAAACTGGACCAGGTTGTAGGTAAAGCTGTCGTAGTTGTCGATGACGGCGATCATGTGGGTTCCTGTTTTTTGAGCCGTTTTTCAGCGGCTCGGCTGATGCGGTTCCAGGCGCCTGACAACCCCATGGCCTTCTTGACTGCCGAGAGGGTCTGTCGAGCCTCCTCTCGGGCTCGTTGGGTCCCATTGTAGATCAGCTCGTCGACAAACCCGGTCTGGGCTTCGTAGATCGCCCGTCGATCGCGCATCGGTTCCAGAAAATGGTTGAGCGCTGCGGCAAGCTTCTGTTTGACCTCGACGTCTCCGACATGGCCTGTGCGGTAGCGTTGCTTGAGATCGTCGACTTCTACTTTGTTGGGGTTGAAGGTATCGTGGTAGATGAAGACTGGATTGCCCTCCACGGTGCCTGGGATGTCGGCGCGGACCCGATTGGGGTCGGTGTACATGCCCATCACACGCCGTTCGACAGTCCTGGCATCGTCGCTGAGAAAAATGGCGTTGTCGAGGCTCTTGCTCATTTTGGCCTGGCCGTCGGTGCCGACCAGGGTACCGCCTTCGACGTAGGGATCGGGCAGTGGAAAGACGTCGGCGTAGGCGTTGTTGAAGCGGCGGGCTATCTGGCGAGCCAGCTCAACATGGCTCTCGTTGTCTTTGCCGACAGGGACCAAATTGGCACGCGGCATCAGAATGTCGGCTGTCTGCAAGACGGGGTAGCCGAGCAGGTTGTAGGGGATCTGATCCAGGCCGGCTGCTGCTGCCATGTCCTTGATTGTGGGGAGCTGTTGGAGTCGTTCCACCGTGACCAGGCTGGACAATAAAAGTTGTAGTTCGTAGACCTCGTGTACGGCGGATTGAAGATAGAAGATGACCTTGGTTGGATCGATGCCGATGGCGAGGTGGTCCAGCACGATCAGGCGGGCGATCTCGGCAATATGTTCGATGCTCTCCTTGTCTGGTTTGGTGGTCAGCATGTGCAGGTCTGCTATCAGAAAAAAACATTCGTACTGTTCCTGAAAGCGCAGACGGTTGCGATGGCTGCCAATAAAGTGCCCCAGATGGAGTTTTCCTGTGGGGCGGTCGCCGGTCAGAATTCGTTTGCGTGCTGTGTCGCTCATGGGCTCTCCTTGTTCTAAAGACCTTTTTCGGCTTGTTCTACGGCCACTGCCAGCGCCTTGAGTTTGTTCATCGACTCGTTGTATTCGTAGGTTGGGTCGCTGTCGGCGACGATACCAGCCCCTGCCTGCAGATGGCAGGTTTGTCCTTGCATGACGATCGTGCGGATGGCGATACAGGTATCCATGGCGCCATCGTTGTCGATATAGCCGACGGCGCCAGCATAAATTCCCCGTCGTGTTGTTTCCAGCTCTTCGATAATTTCCATGGCTCGAATTTTGGGGGCTCCGCTGAGGGTGCCTGCGGGGAAGGTGGCGCGCAGCAGGCTGAAGGCATTTTGGTCTGGGCGCACCTTGCCGCGCACATCGCTGACGATATGCATGACGTGGCTGTACTTTTCCACTGCCATCATGACCGGGACGGTGATGCTGCCGTACTCGCTGACACGGCCGAGGTCGTTGCGTCCAAGGTCGACCAGCATGATGTGTTCAGCACGTTCTTTGGGGTCGGAAAGCAGCTCGGTGGCCAGAGCGGCATCCTCTTCGGCATTTTTGCCGCGCCAGCGGGTTCCGGCGATCGGGTGGAGGTGGGCGTAGCCGTCTTCCAGGCGGACATGCATTTCGGGGCTGGAGCCAATCAGGCAGAGGGGCGCATCCCCTGTGCCGGCGACACCCTGCAAATTGAGAAAAAACATGTAAGGAGAAGGGTTGAGCATGCGCAGTGCACGATAGATGGTGAATGGATCTGCGTCGGTACGCCGGGAGAGCCGTTGGCTGAGAACGACCTGGAAGATGTCGCCGCAGCGGATGTAGTCTTTGGCGGCATGTACCCTTGCCTCATACTCCGGCTGGGTAAAATTGCTGCGCCACTGTTCGGAGGCCATCCGTTCCTGGGGCAGCGGCGGGACGAACGGCCTGTGCAGGTCGGCGATAATGTGTTCGATGCGGGCCACGGCGTCGGCGTAGGCGGAGCGGAGGTCGTTTTCGACCCGCAGATTGGCAATCACCAGCAGCCGATGGCGAACATGGTCGAAGACCACCAGGTTGTCGGCCACCATGACAGCCAGATCGGGCACTTCTAGTTCGGTGCGCGCAGTTGCTGGGAGCCGTTCCATAAATCGGACCAGGTCGTAGCCAAAATAGCCGACGATGCCGCCGTTGAAGCGGGGCAGACCGGGGACAGGCGCCGATTTGCGGGGAGCCATGAACTCTTCCACGATCTGGAGTGGATCTCCCTGGCGTTCTTCGAGAATGGTGCCGCCCGCTGCCCCGTGGAGCACGCGGTCGCCGCGAGCGGTGATCGTCATCGGCGCGTGGACCCCGATAAAACTGTATCGGCCCAGCTGTTCTCCCTTTTCGACCGATTCCAGCAGAAAACTGGGGCCGCCCCCCTGGCTGCACAGTTTGAGGTAGACAGAGACCGGCGTCTCCAGGTCGGCAGGGAGTTCCCGGTAGACGGGGATGAGCGTACTTTGTTGGGCCAGTTCTCGTGCTTCATCCAAAGAAGGCCGGTAGATTGCAGCCATGCGTTCCTCCTCATTGCCAATCAAAAAAACCTCGTCCCTGGATTGGGGACGAGGTTGTCAAAGACCCCGTGGTGCCACCCTGTTTAAGCAGGCCTTGTCTGTGGCCAGCCTCACTCAGTGAGAACAGCGCAATTTCTTGTTCTCGGCGCCTGGATAACGGCGGCGTCCCCGAAGCAGACTACTGGGCCGCCCGTCTGTTGTAAAACTGGGTAGCTGTTGGTTGCTTGACTCCCCGGCCCATTCGCTGTCTGCGCTGCTCTCCTCTTTTCAGCTGCCGAGGAGTCTCTGAAGCCCGCTATGTCAGGTACTTTTCCGGTTCTCAGTCGTTTACGATTCAGTTGATGCGAGTATACTCGGCTGTCAGGCAGCTGTCAAGCCGCGCTGGATGTTTTTTATGGATGTGTCTCCAGCCCGGCGAGAAAGCGGGCATATTCTTCGTCCTGGATTTCGATCAGCTGTCGGGGGGCTGGGTAGACGCCGCTGGCGACATCCTCTTTGAATTCGCGGAAGGCTGCGATGGATTCTTGGTGCAGGCGTTGGTATTCGCTTTTGAAATCTCGATAGACTTTGGCATGGCGGGGGATGTGTCCTTCGTTGTCCCCCAGAACATCTGTGGAGAAGAGGTATTGGGCGTCGCAGCCAGTGCCGCTTCCCAGTCCGATCAGCAAGATTTTGACGCGTCGGGAGATTTCAGCTGCAACTTTGTGGGGGACGATTTCGATTTCGACGCCGATGGCGCCGGCGTTCTGGTAGTCCAGGGTCCGTTGATAGACTTGCAGTGCCTCATCTGCTTTTTTGCCGACCGCTTTAAATCCACCGAACCAGGTGCTTTTGTAGGGGATGAAACCGACATGGCCGACCACGGGGATGCCTTCGTTGGCCAGCGCTTCGACGAACTGCAGGCTGGAGCCGCAGTAGACGGCGTCGGCGCCGAGGCGCAGAGCGTGGAAACCGCCTTTGATGGCTTCGGCCGGGCTGGTGTAGTCGCCGTAAATCAGA
>JAPLGY010000629.1 GCA_026389955.1 Caldilinea sp.
GCCTCCTACGACTTTTCAAGATCGAGCCGTTCGCCGCCAGCAATGCCGCCAGCACTGCTGTCACTGTCTCTGGCACCGGCTTCCAAGAGACGCCAACCCTCAAACTGGGCCCCGAGTCCTTGCTCACCGTCCGCCGCATCAGCGGCGAACAGCTCACCGCAGTCGTGCCCGCAGGACTCCCTCATGGAATCTACGACCTGATCGTCGCCAACCCCGACGGCACCACCGCCCTTCTGGCCCAAGAATTTATGGTGATCGGAAATGGCCCTGCTATCTTCGCAGTCCAGCCAACCCAAGGACTGGCCGGCGTCGAAAATAAAATTTACATCCAAGGGTTCAATCTGGCTGCAGGCGCCACTGTCCAACTCGGAGCGCTCAACCTTCCCACCGCCGGAATCCCCCCAACCTTTCTGCGGGCAGTCGTGTCCCCCACAGTGGGAACAGGCATCTACGATCTGCACGTCACCAACCCTGACGGCTCTACCGCCACCGCACCCGACACCTATACCCTGTTGACCCTCGACGAAACATACGACGACCTCTATGCCCCCAGCAGCCAGCTCTGGAACTCCCCCACCACGGTCCGGGCAGGTGCTCCCAGCAATCTCGGGCTGGTCGTCACCCGCCAAGGCGGCAAAAACACACTCGCCAATGTCAAGGTTCACTTTTATGTCGATACCCCAACAGTGGCCGCCAACCTGCTCGGGGAAGCCACCCTGCCACTGCTTTCCCCGCGGTCTTCAGAAAGCACCACAGCGATCCAGTGGACGCCGCCCGCCCCTGGTGCCTACACCCTCTACGCAATCATCGACCCGGCCGAGTCGATCGAAGAGTCGCTGGAAACCAACAATCTGGTCAGCCGCACGTTGACCGTACTGCCGTCAGGCAGAGATGGGGTGGCCCCGCGCGTCGACGCCTTCACCGCCGACGATGGCGCCGACAGCACCGCCGACCCAAATGTCCGGTTGGATGTGCGCGCGTCAGACCCGACACCAAGCAGCGGGATCCAGTCGGTGCTCTACCAGGAATTCGAGTTCAGCCCGGGCGCCAACCAGTGGGTGCCCGCACGCCACTCAGGCTGGCTAGATTTTGCTACAGCCAGCACCGACTACGGATGGGAGCTGCTCTCCTCGCCCGGGGTCAAATATCTGCACGCCTGGGTCGCCGACCAAGGCGGCAACATTTCGCTCTTCCCGTTCAAAGAACGTATCAACTATGTGCCCGCCACTGCCAGGGTTGGGCTGAACCAGGCCAACTCCTACCGCTACAAACTGGCCCCCAGCGATCAGGTCGTCGTCACGCTGACCCCCGTCGAGGGAGACCCCGATCTCTACATCTGGCCTCCCAACCCCGATGCCCCCCCCTACGTCAGCAACCTGGCCGGCTCGGCCGTGGACAGCGTGCGCTTCAGCCCCAGCAGCAGTGATTTCGCCGGCGACGCAGAGGGCGAGTTTCAAATCGAAATCTACGGCTACACCGCTGCCACCTACCAGCTCTCGGTCCAGATCAGCCCCGGTGTCGCCACAGCCAGCCTGGCCGGCGGCGTCGACCCGGACAAATCGCCGCTGACACAGCCGCTCCTCAACCCCGACAGCGTCCCAGCCAGCCGCCAGGTCTTGCCCACAGCCCCCGTTTCGTCGGCGGCACAGGCCAACGCGCTCTACCTGCCGGCGGTCTCCCGCTTGACCAACAGCTACCTCTACCTGCCGACCATCTCACAATGAGCAGCGCCCTGTTTCTGGAAACCCTGCGCGGCCATTGCCTGGCCCGCCCCCACCAAACCGCCCTCGAATGGCTGGACGGCACCCCGCTCCGCCTCTCCTACGGAGAGCTGGAGCGGATTGTCCAGCAGGCGATGGGGCTGCTCCAGGCACACGGCGTCCAGCCCGGGGACCGCGTGGCCCTCCACCTGCCCAAAGGGCTGCCCTTTGTCCTGCTGCACCTGGCCACGCTGCGGCTGGGGGCAGTCAGCCTGCCTCTCAACCCCGCCTGCCCTGCCACAGAGCTGGCCTATTTTCTGACCGACGCCGAGGCGTGCCTGCTGTTTACCTCCCCCGCCACGGAGCTGGGACAGATATCGGCCGAACCGATTGTGGTCGACAGCGCCCAAGACCCGCTGTTGGCCCGCCTGCTTGCCCCCTACCCAGCAGAGAATTCAGCCCCCCTCCCCTCCGACGCCACCTGCCTGATGATCTACACCAGCGGCACCACCGGGCAGCCCAAGGGAGCCGAACTGACCCACGGCAACCTGACTGCCAATCTCAACAGCCTGCATGCGGCCTGGGAATGGTGCGCCGAGGATCTTTTGCTGCATGTGCTGCCGCTCTTTCACATCCACGGGCTGTTGGTGGCGCTGCACGGCGCGCTGCACGCCGGTGCCACCACGCTGCTGCTCCCCCGCTTTGACCCCCAGCAAAGCTTGGATCTGCTGGTGCAGCGCCCCTGCAGCATCTTGATGGGCGTCCCGACGATCCACCGCCGGCTGGTCGACCTGCCCGGCGCCGAACGCTACAGCCTGCGCCATCTGCGCCTCGTCACCTCGGGTTCCGACCGCCTGCCTGAAGAACTTTTTGCGCGCTTCGAGCAGCTGTTCGGCGTTCGTCTGCTCGAACGGTACGGCATGTCCGAGACAGGCATGCTCCTCTCCAACCCCCTGCACGGCGAGCGGCGCTGCGGGTCGGTCGGGCTGCCGCTGCCTGGGGTGGAAGTGCGCATCGTCGACAGCTCGACCGAAGAGCCGCTCCCCGACGGGGCTGTCGGGGCTGTACAGGTGCGCGGCGCCAATGTCTGCAAAGGCTACTGGCGCCAGCCAGCCAAAACAGCCGACGCCTTCACCGCCGACGGCTGGCTGCGCACCGGCGATCTCGGGCTGCGCGAACCAGACGGCTACATTACCCTCCAAGGACGATCCAAAGATCTGATCATCAGCGGCGGCTTCAACGTCTACCCACCTGAGGTGGAACGGGTGCTGGCCTCCCACCCAGCCA
Organism: Caldilinea sp.; assembly: GCA_026389955.1. The sequence continues at coordinate 2,988 of JAPLGY010000629.1, forward strand.
TCGCCGCCAGCGCCGTCTTCGGGTGCCCGGACCCCGAATGGGGAGAACGCGTCACCGCAGTGATCCTCCTGCACCCAGGCCCTCCCCTGGAAAGCAGCGCAGTGATCGACTTCTGCCGCCAACATCTGGCTCCATACAAAGTCCCACGGCGCGTGTTTCTGGCGACCACGCTGCCCACCAACGCCATGGGAAAGGTACAAAAGGCAGCGCTGCGCCAGGCCTTGTGTCCATGAACAAACCCACAGAGAGCGAATTCCGCCGCCCCCGCTCCCCCGAGCGAGAAGAACGTATGCTGCACCTGCTCGACTACATCCCCCAGCGGCGCATCGGCGTGTTCGACCACCTGCGCCCACAGCGCTGGAACTGGTACCTGATCCGCCGCCCGATCGAGCGCAGCCTGGACCAGCAGGCACCCCAGCCGCTGACGATCCGCCAGGTGCGCAACCTGCGCCACTTCTGGCTCGACGGCATCTTCGCAGCTGCCAGCGAATCGTTCTACCTGGCCTTTATTCCCCTCTTTGCGCTGGCCTACGGCGCCACCAACCAGCAGGTAGGCTGGATCACCGCCATCGGCAACCTGGCGGGGGCCGCCGCCCTCTTCCCAGGTGCCCGCCTGATCGAGACGATCGGGCACCGCAAAGAGACCGTTGTGTGGAGCGGCGGCGGGATGGCTCGGCTGATGGTGCTGCTCCTGGCCCTGCTGCCGCTGCTGACCCTGCCGCCACCCATCGCCGTCCTTGCGATCGCCGCGCTCAACGGCGCGCGCTCCTTCAGCGCCAACTTCGCCAACCCTGCCTGGACGGCCCTGGTGGCGGAGATCGTGCCCGGCTTTATGCGTGGACGCTATTTCAGCATGCGCAACCTGACCATGGGGCTGGCAACCTTGCTCTGCTCGTCTGCCGCCGGCTGGATCATCCACGCTGGCAACCAGTGGCAGGAGGGCTCCCTCCTGGGCTACCAGCTCAGCTTTCTGGTCGCTTTTGCAGTCGGGATGGCCAGCACCTACCAGTTTTCCCAGCTGCGCGAACCCCATGCCCCCCGGCAGGCGGAAGAGCAACGTTCCGCGGGCAGCCTGCGCCATGCGCTCCGGCGCAGCCCAGGGTTTTGGGGCCTTGTGGTCAGCGGCTTTGTCTGGAATTTTTCTCTCCAAGTCGCCGCCCCCTTCTTCAACGTCTACCTGGTCTCCCATCTGGGAGCCAAGGCCGACACCGTGGGCATCTTTGCCAGCGTCTCCAGTCTCTCCGCAATAGGAGGACAGCTCTTTTTTGGCAAGGTGCTGGACCGGCGTGGCGCTGTCTTTTTGCAGCTGGTGACCGGCCTGCCGATCAGCTTGCTGCCGGTGATGTGGGTCTTCTACAGCCAGCCCTGGCAGGTAGGCGTCAACAATTTTTTCGGGGGCTTCCTGTGGGCAGGCTTCAACCTGGCCAACTTCAATCTGCTGCTGCAGATTACGCCGGAAAGCGGGCGGCCACGCGCAGTCGCACTCTACCAGACCGGAGTCTTTGCCAGTGCCTTCTTCGGCCCCCTGGTCGGCGGCTATCTGGCCGACTCCGTTGGCTTCAACACCATCTTTGTTCTCTCAGGCGCCGGACGCCTGACAGGCATTTTGATCTTTTTGTGGATGACCTACCTGCCGCTGCGCCGGCAGCAGGAGCACGCAGCCGCCCGCTGACCAGCACAAGCCCCCAATAAAAAATGCCGGAACAAATTCCGGCATTTTTTGAACCGCTGGAGTCGAACGCTGCTGAGGATGCTTTCTCAGCAGCGCTGCGCGCCTTACCAGCCGCGATCGTCTCTGCGCGAGGAACCACCCCGATCCCCCCCGCGCGAGGAACCGCCTCGATCCCCCCCGCGCGAAGAGCCGCCCCGGTCGCCACCTTCTCCGCGCGGTCGAGACGGAGGACGGCTGCCACCAACACCGCCGCCGCCGCCGCCGCCGCCGCGATAGCCGCTGTCTTCGCGCGGGCGCGCCTGGTTGACACGCAGCCGACGGCCCCCAATCTCCTTGTCGTTCAGCCCGGCAATGGCCGCTTCCGCCTCGCTGTCAGAGGGCATCTCTACAAAGCCGAACCCTTTGGACTGGCCGCTCTCACGATCGCGAATGATCGACGCATCGCTCACAGCACCATAGACCTCGAAGGTTCTGCGCAGTTCATCCTCGGTGGTACGGTACGACAAATTTCCTACGTAAATGTTCATAAAATCCTTTTCAAGCGCTCGGGCGTGAAAGATAAATAGGCTTCGAGTACGGTGGGCGAAGCCGGCTGACTGGTGTTCCTGATACAACAAACAATGATTGACGACGGACGACAAAAACTGGCCTTACCAACAACTGCTGCCACGCAGCACAATCGCTGGTACCGCCAGTCTAAACACATGTGAATTGAGAGATCTACTTCGAGGCATCCACCTAAACCCGGAAGACCATCACATCTCTACGGCAGCCATTCGATGGTCAAAATGGAATTAGAAACCCAATTTTCTGCTTTTATAGCAGAAACAAGGCTCTATCTTACCTTCTCCCTATTTTATCCTCTTTGCACGAAATTGTCAACCCCATCTCCCCATCAATTTTTACAGCTTTTTGCCCACAAGTTTGACCCTGGCCCCCAAAAGCAGGCGTCAGGCCACCCCCAACCGCTGCCAGAGGGGTTCGCCGCTCCGCTCAGCCACCAGATACCGTCGCTCCCCATGCGTGCCCACCCCAGTCACGGTGTAGCAGCCCGGCCCCCTCCCAATGTAGTGGCTGAAGATCCGATCGGTCAACCCCCGCCAAGCCTGCGCTTCCTGGAGATCGTCCATCTGCAGCTGCGTCCAGTTGTTCGGAATCTCGATCGCAATCACTTCGTCGCTCAGATCCCAGGTCGCCCGGCGACAACCGTCGTTGACCCGCGGGATCCGGGGACGCGCCCCCAAATCCAGCACCTCTGCATGCTCCCCCAACAGCGCACGCTCACAGACACGCCGACTGCCTACCAGCCAGGTCAACACAAAACGAGAGGCATGGATGCGGTTCAGTTCGTTGCGAAAGGGATACAAATCTGGAAAGAAATGGCAGGAGAGCGCCTTGAGCAACCCAAAGTTGAGGGCCGCGTTGGGGTACTGCAGCGGGTCAGCCGTCCAGGTCACTATCCCGACCCCCTGCTGCCAGGCAAGCGTTGCCTGCTGCCGCTTGAGCAGATTGGCGACCCGCAACCCCCGGTATTCGGGCAATACCCCCAACGCCTGTGATTCGATCCGAAAGGCCCCGTTGAAACGCTCCGACCAGTCCGAAGGCAACGGCACCCCAGAAAACGCGTAAAAGCCGAAAAGAAACCCCGCCGTCCTGCCGTCGACGCGCGCCACCAGCGAGGTGCCCGCCCCAAAATCGACCGCATGAATGTCGGTCGGGTAGAGAAATTCCTGGGGAGCTCCCCAGACCTGCTGCTGGATCCCACGGCTGTCCGCAGCCTCTCGTTCGTCCGGGCGCCCGATGTCCACCACCCCAAAGGGCAGATGGGTGCGCTCGTAGCGCTGCACCCCCTGCGGCTGGTAGAAGACAAACTCGCCCCCCGGCAGCGCAGCCTTACAACACGCGACCACCTCCGCAGCGTCGACTCCTTCCTCCTGGATCGAGTGGTAGCGCAGTGTGTAGACAGGCCGGGCCAGGCGCAGCTGGCGTGGAAACAAAAA
>JAPLGY010000764.1 GCA_026389955.1 Caldilinea sp.
ACCGAGCCGTTTTGCCAGGGCTGCGGGCGGGTGCGCCTCACAGCCGACGGCAAGCTGCGTCTGTGCCTGCTGCGCGACGACGAAGTCGACCTGCTCACACCGCTGCGGGCCGGGGCCTCCTGGGAAGCGTTGCGCAGCCTCATGCGCGAAGGGGCCTACCACAAACCGTGGGGACATGGCCTGGCAGAGGGGCATTTCGCTGAAAACCGGGTGATGAATCAGATCGGCGGCTGAGCGGCCAAGGCACCGCCCAATCGCCGCCAGACGCAATGCAGTGAGCCACGTGCGAGGCCGGCAGCGCTGTTTGCCGGCAAAGCAGTACTCAACACGTTTCTATAAAACAGGAGCAAGGAAAAAATGATCACACTGACAGCAAATGCCGCCGACAAACTGGGCGGAATCATGGACCAGAAGGGGCTGCGTGAGTCGCATGCGCTGCGCGTCTTTGTCAAAGGCGGCGGCTGCGGCGGAATGCAGTACGGCATGACCTTCGACGAAACACGCGATGGGGACGAAGAATATGAGATGCATGGCCTGCGCATCATCGTCGACCCGACCAGCCTTTTTTACATCAACGGCGCCAGCATCGACTATGTCGACAACCTGATGGGCGGCGGCTTCCACATCGACAACCCGCAGGCGACCAGTTCGTGCGGCTGCGGCAGCAGCTTCCGCACCGCCAAAAACCACACCGGCGAGGCAGTTCCAGACAGCTGAGGACACCACCACAACCGATTCAGGCGGGCAGCGGTGTGCAGACAGAAGCTGCATACCGCTGCCCACCTCAACCTGCCGCCCGCCATCTGACAACCACCAGGCGATATCCGACGATGAAAACCCGTACCTTTACGCTCTCTGAGGCCCAGGCCACCCTGCCCCAGATCCAGGCCCATATGGAAGAAGCGCAGGCTGCCCGCCGTGAGATTCTGCGCATACGCCCAGACGCCTTGCCCGCCATCCAAAAAGCTGCATTCAATGGCGGCAACAAGTTGTTGGGCGAAATGGCTCTGTTGGCGATGCGACTGGAAACCCATGTCAAGGCCATCCAGGCCCTCGGCGTCATCCTCAAGGATCTCGACGCCGGGTTGGTCGATTTCCTCGCTGCGCGCAACGGCCGCGAAATTTATCTCTGCTGGCGCTACGGCGAAGAAAGGCTCGGTTTCTGGCACGAGCTCAACGCCGGGTTCTCTGGCCGCCAGCCCATCGACGAGTCGATTCGGTAGGTCGCTAATGATACCAGCACTTGGTTTGGAAGAACGCGTGCAGCACGCACTCAACGCGTACCGCCCGAATCTCTACCTGGATGGGGGCGATGTAGAGGTTCTTCAGATCGACAGCAAGGGCGTCGCCCACCTCAAAATGCTCGGCGCCTGTATCGACTGCCCGATCAGCCTGCTCACGATGAAACTGGGCATCCAGCGGCTTCTCAAAGAGCAGTTCCCCGAAATCACCGGCGTCCACGCCATCACCGAGGTCAGCCTGAACGATCTGTACGATCGCCAGGCTCTGCTCGAAAAGTCGACCGTCCGCTAATTTTTATGATATGTTTTATAAATTTGTCTCTTGGGCACCTGCGTGCTAGAATGGCGGCTGGTCTTATCGGACATTATCCTGCGATTGAAGGAGGAACACCGTGCGCGTCGCACTGATCAATCCCAAATTCCGGCTCCCGATCGACACACGGACGACCCCCCACCTGGGGTTGGCGTACCTGGCTGCCATGAGCGAGCAGCGCGGAGACGAAGTTGTCATCTTCGACGCCGATGTGGAGAGCAAGCCAGTCTCCGAGTTTGTACAGGAGTTCAAGCCCGATCTGGTCGGCATCACCGCCAACACCCCCCAGGTCAAGCAAGCCTGGCGAACAGCCCGTGCGATCAAAGACGTGCACGACTGTCTGGTCGTGCTGGGCGGCCCCCATGTGAGTGTGCTGCCTGAAGAAAGCTGCGAAAAACCTTATGTCGATGTCGTCGTGCGCGGGGAAGGAGAAGAAGCCTGGATCGACATCTCCAACCGCCTGGAGGCCTACCTGAACGACCAGCCGGTCTATCAGACCCAGGCCTTTCTCCACCCGGAGCAGGAACCCTTCAAAGAGTGCCTCGGTGTCACGTTCAAGACCAGCGACGGACGCATCCACAACAACCCTGACCGCACGCCGATCGCAGATCTCGACAGCCTGCCCTGGCCCGCCTACCATCTGTTCAAGATGGACCGCTACACCAA
>JAPLGY010000652.1 GCA_026389955.1 Caldilinea sp.
TCCCTCCAGCGCCACCCCCTGTGGGCTGGGCAGGATCAACGGCGGGTCAGGCAGCAGGCTGGCCTCCGTCACCAGCTCGCGCAGCGCCGCCAGGTCGTTCTCGCTTTGTGGAACCCCTTTGGCGGTCACCCCCAGCAGCACAACGCCCCCCTCGGCGTTCGCCATGGCGGCCAGCGTCTCTGCCAACGCAGGCTTGGCCACCTTGGCCGGCAGCCACGCGACGCGCGACGACACACCCGCCCCCAACAGGCCGCGCACCTCCTCGGACCCCAGCGCCGCCAACAACCGGCTTCCCTTCATGGCGCCTCCCCCAGCAGCACGCCGTCCGTCCCGGCCTCCTCTTCTGCCAGGTCGGCAGCCGCTGCATAAAAAAGCAGCAGCACCGAACCGTACCGGCGCCGGTCGTATTCGACCAGCTGTGCCAGCGCCACCGGCAACTCCTCACGCGGGTGGATCTGGACCACCACGCTCCCCCCGCGCGCCAGCAGCTGCGGCCGGCTGTCGACCAGGGCGAGCGCCCGGCTCCACAACCCCTGATACTGAGGCGGGGCCACAAAAATCAGGTCGTAAGGCTCCCCTGCATAGCGCTGCAGATGGGCCAGCCCGTCGCCGAACAACAGGGTCACCTGCTCCGCAAACCCACAATGGCTCACGTTCGCCCGAATCGTGTCGAGCGCCTTGCGATTGAGCTCGACAAAGTCGACCCAGCGAGCCCCACGGCTCAGACACTCGATCCCAACCCCCCCTGTCCCGCCAAAAAGGTCGAGCACGCGCGTCTCTTCTACCCAGTCCCCCAGAATGCTGAACAACGCCTCCTTGGCCCGGTCGGTGATCGGCCGTGTGCTCTCCCCAGGCACCATCCTCAGCTTGCGGCCCTTGGCCTGTCCAGCAATTACCCGCATCGTTCGCCTCCTACTGCACGGTCAACAGCTGCCACGTTCCCTCGCTGAACAACGTAAAATAACGGATCGTGGCGTCTTCAAAACAGGCCAGCAGTTCCCCCCGCTCGAAGGGCTGCATCACTGCGTGCTGACAGAGCCGCTCCTCACGCTCGATCACCCCCAAGGCCTGCTGCAAACCCGCCACCGAACACCAGAGCTGGCCAAAGCCGCGCCGCGGCAGCGGCGGCGACGAAGGCGACACCTCCAAAGGGTTGCACGAAAGCTCGGGCTGCCCTTCTTCCCAGCTGTCCCGGTAGGCCTGCCAGCTCCGGTCCGCCAACAACACATAGATCTGCCGACGTTCGCTGACCCAGAGCATGAAACGGTCGTAGCTCGGGCCCTTGCCAAATTCGTTGATGGCGACCGGCGCGCTGCTGCTGCCCGCCACCGGACACCCCAGGGTCCGGTACAGGTCCGGGTAGCCGGCCAGGTCCAGGTCGTAGTCGAGGTCGCACAGGCTTCCCTCCTGATCCACCGCCAGCACAGAGACGGTGGGGGTCGCCAGCAGGCCTGTCGGCTGGACGGGGAGTGCGACACGGACCGGCAGCGTCTCCACCGGAAGTGGGGCAGCTCTGTCGACAGAGGAGGTCGGGGTGGCGGGCGGCGTTGGCAGGGGAGCCGGCCGCTCCGGCTCGCCGCAGCCAGCCAGCAGCAGCACAGCCCCCAGCGTCCACCAGAGCGCCCACCGCCGACAGCCTACACCGTGCCTCCCCAGGTCATGGGTCTGAATTGATTTTGTCACTGCATCGGTCCCTTGCTTGAATCGACGGGGGTCTCCATCTATTCTTTTACCCGTACTGGGCCCAACTCGATCGCAAAGCTGGCGGGCCCAGCGCTCACCGCCAGCCGCTGGCCCGTGGCCGGGTCGTACAGGCCCACGGCCAGCCTGTATTCGCCCGCCCCCAACGTCTCTGGCAGCAAAATCCCATATCGATCCACGATCTCTTCGCCCGGCCGCCAGCTGCGGGTCGGGCGCATCCACTGCACCGGCTGGCCGTCGCGCTGGGCCACTTTGTTGCCGCCCGCATCGAGCAGGTGGACAAAGACCTGATAGTCTCGTTCGACCGCCCGCAGGCTTTGCCAGTGCAACGTCAGCAGGATGTGGCCGCCCGGCTCGGCGGCGGGGGTCAACGCATAGCCGCGCAGACGGATCCAGCCGTTGTTTTCGTCCACCGGCAGCCGGGCGGGGTCCCCCCAAAGCGCACCCAATCCATTCTCGACCAGCGCTGCAGCGGGCTGCAGCGCGTACAGCGCCAGCCGCTGCACAGCCTCCCCCGCCACACGGTCTTCGGCCAGCAAAAAATCTTGCGTGCGCAGCGGGCGCTCCCAGCCCGACTGTTCCACCGGCAAAACGTCGGGCACGACCCAGAGCCGGGTGTAGGTGCTGCGCAGCCGCTCCAGCAGCGCAGGCTGGGCCCCTGCCTGCGCTGGCAGCTCGAACTCGCCGTACACCGGCAGCCGGCCGCGGTACAGGTTGGCAAACGCCTGCGTCTGCTCCGGCTGCAGCAGCAGGATCGCATCCTCCGGCTGCTCTGCGCTGCGGATCCGCTCGGCCACCTGCTGCAAGGTCGGGTCGGCCAGCGCGGCCGCATAGTGGGTCAGCAGCCCTACGGTCAGCACGGTCAGGGCGCTGCCGTAGAGCCAGTGGCGAAGCCGGTCGTCGGTGTCGTCGGCGTCGTCGGTGTCGTCGGCGTGCACGCTGCGCAGCTGCTGGGCCAGCAGCACCCCGCCGGCCAGCAGGCCGATCGCAGTCACCGCCAGCGCCAGCCAGTCGACCGCAGCCCAGTCGACCGCAGCCCAGTCGACCACAGCCCAGCCGGCCGCCCCGCGCCACCACGCCAGCTGCACCGTCGCTGCGTTGACCAGGCTCCCTTGCAGCAGCAGGGGGGAATAGCGCCACTCGGTGAAGGTGACCGCGGCAAAGAGCGGCTGCACCCACTCGGCCAGCCGTTCCTGCACCAGCCCATAGGGCACCAGCAGCCCCAGCAACTGCACCGCCAACGAGAGCAGCAGCAGCAGCGCACCGACTGCTTTGCCCCCCCAGCCCCGGTCGAGCAGCCAGCGCCAGCCCGGCAGCGCCAGCAAACAGAGAAAAGGCACCGTCGGCACGACAAAACGGGGGCCCCAGCTGTAGCCGCCGTGCCACATATACCATTTGGCGTAGATGCCAAAGTAGAGGGCCACCATCGCCAGGAGAGGCAGCAGCAGCCGACGCTGGTGGCGCCAGAACCAGAACGCGCCGGGCAGCGCCAGCCACAGCGCCGGGTTGTACCAGAGCACGCCGCGCGCCGGCCCGACCGTCAAGCCATAGAGGCCAAACAGCCAGTCCCCGCTGAACTGTTCGGTCTCCACATAGCCTGTGTCCCAGATATCCCCAAAACGCACCCAGTTCCACCAGAGCGAGAGCAAACCAGCCCCCACCACCGGCAGTGCCGCCGCCACCACCGGCCGCCAGTAGCCCCAGAACCGCCGGCGCAGCCACTCCAGGCCAGGGCCCGTCTGCCCAACCGGCGGCAGCACCAGCCACAGCCCCACTGCATAGAGCGGCAAGGTCACCAGCGTGAGCGTGCGGGTCAGATAGGCAATCGCCCAGGCCAGCCCCGCCCCCAGCAGGTACAGTTTCCGCCCAGACTGGCCGTAGGCAAGCAGCCCATAGGCTGCGGCCAACAGCCCCCAGCCGCTGACCGGGTCGCTGAAAAAGGTCTGCGTGTAGGGCCACGCCATCGTGAACAGTCCAAAAAGCAGCGCCCCCCCGATCGATGCCGCACGCGACCAGCCCAACCGCCTCCCCGTCCGAAAAAGCAACGCCCCCGTCCAGGCAGTCAGCAGCGGGTTGAGCAGCAGCGCAGCATGAACCAGCCCGATCTGGGGCCAGACACTGGCCGCCCAGACCAGCGGCGCGGCCAGCAGAACCATCCCCAGCCCCTTGCGGGTGTACAGGTTGCCGTCCGGCCCGATGTTGCCCTGCTGGTTCCCCATCCACAACAGCTGGTTGTTGTCCAGCGCGCCCCGACGCACCCAATTTTCTGCGGTGGCAAAGGTCGAAAGCCCATCGCTGCTGTCGATCCGGCCCGTATAGGTGAACATCGCGCAGGCCAGCAGAAAGCCAAAGATCAAAAAGGCTGTGCTGCGGTCTTTGGGAAGAAGGTCGCGTCTGTTCCGTTGCATCCTGTCACTGTATATCCACAGACAATTCGATCGAATCGGCACCGCCAACCGTCAGCCGCTGTCCAGCTGCGTCGTACAGACCGACCCTCAGCGTGTAGCGACCTGCGGCCAGCCCGGCCGGCAGGCGCAGCGCATAGGGGTCACGCACCGGCTGTCCCGCAGTCCAGGTATCAGTAGGTGCCAACCCTTGGACAGGCAGGTTGTCCTGTTGTGCCACCCTTTGGCCGTCCGGCGCAAAAAGGTGGGTGAAGACCGTGTAGCTGCTGGACGGCACCTGCGCTGTCTGCCAGTATAAGCCCAAATGCAGGATCTCCCCAGCCCGGGCAGCCCCCCACACGGCGCTGCGCAGCTCGATCGGGCCCCGGTCTCCCTCGAATTTTCCCAGCCCCGGCCCGACCGGCAGGCGGAACACCCGTGCCCGCACACACCGGTCCGGCTGCTGCACATCGACCGCATAGACATCCGGCTTGGCGAACAGCCGCTGGGCTGCCGGCGCCCACTGCGGCGCCTCCTCCCCTGGGGGGGCCAGTTCCAACCACCAGAACTCCCCGCTGCGGGCCTCTGCCTCCAATTTTTCCGCCTGAATCTCCTCGAACGGGCGGTCGTCGGGGGTGTAGCCGTCGACGACCGCCACCCGATACTGGCCCTGCAGCCAGGGATAGAGTTCGCGCCAGAGCGCGCTGTCTGCCATCAGGACCGTGCGCGTCAGCCCGCCCGCCTCTGCATGCAGCTGTTCGAGGGTCGCCCGGCAGGGGTGTTCCGCCAATCTTCGCTGCTGATAGGCATGGGCCGCCTGCGGCGCACCCGCCCCCAACACGACCAGCAACCCCACCGTCACAGCAGCCCCCCCCCCCACCGAGAGCCGGCGCAGCCTGTGCCCGGCCTGCGGCCAGATCTGGCCGGCAAACTCCACAGCGATCGCCAGCAGCAGCAACGTGCGCGCCAGCACCGTCGTCACCAAAATCCAACGCTCCCCGGGCAGCAGAATCAGAAAAACCTGGCTCTCCAACAGATTGAGCGCCGTGAGCAGCACCGCCAGCCAGACCCCCACCAGGTCGGCGCGCAGCAGCACCAGAAACGCCAACACCCAGACCACAAACTGTGGGCTCCACCCCTTGCTGTACAAAAAAAGCCAGATCACGCTGATCCCTGTGAAAGCAATCGGCGTGCGCAGCCGGTTCCAGTCGTAGCGCCGGGTATACAGCCAGAGATAGATCGCCCCAAAGCCGGCCGTGATCGCCCCCCAAGGCAGGCTGGAAGTCCACTGCCCCCCTGCCCGCAGGCCGGACAGGTTGCGCATGTCGACCGGCACCAGCCCAAAGCCGTAGTAGCCCTCCCACAACGCCCAGATACTCTGCCAGGGCGGGCGCAGGGTGTTGACCGTAAAACTGCTCAACACCAGCTCCAGGTTGAAGCGCGCCAGCGGCAGCC
>JAPLGY010000415.1 GCA_026389955.1 Caldilinea sp.
CGACAAACTGCCTGCGGCCGACTCCGACGAATACTATCAGAGCCGTCCGCTCGGCAGCCGACTGGGGGCCTGGGCCTCGGAACAGAGCCGGGTTCTCCCGGACCGGGCCGTGCTGGACCAACGTTTTGCCGAGCTGCAGGCCGAATACAGCGAATCTTCTCCGGATCGTCCTGCCTTTTGGGGGGGCTATCGGCTCGTGCCGGATCTCTTTGAATTTTGGCAGGGGGGGGTCAACCGGCTGCATGACCGGCTGCGCTATCGACGGCAGGACGACACCCGCTGGCACCGCGAACGACTTTCCCCGTGAACGACCGGCCCGGGAGCGGCCACTCCGTGGCCGATCTGCTGCGCAGCTGGCGCAGCGACCCCAGGTTTATGCAGCAGGTGGCGACCTGGCGCACGCTTCCGGCCCAGCCAACGCACTTTGTGCCGCTGCCGCCGGCGCTGCACCCTGATCTCCGGGCCGCCCTGGCCAGGCGCGGGGTCGAGCAGCTCTACAGCCACCAAGGCGAAGCGGTCGAGGCGGCCTTGCACGGCGAAGATGTGGCGATCGCCACCCCGACCGCAAGCGGCAAGACCCTCTGTTTCAACTTGCCGGTGCTGCACACACTGCTTGCCGACCCCCAGGCGTGCGCGCTCTATCTTTTCCCCACCAAGGCTCTGGCCCACGACCAGCTGGCGGAGCTGACGCGCATGGGCGCTGCGCTCGGCTCGGCGGCGCTGACTCTGCCGCCATTACGGCAGCGATCCCCGTTTTCTCTGCACCAGCGCCACCATCGCCAATCCAGCCCAGCTGGCTGCACAGCTGGTCGAACGCCCTGTGCGGCTGGTCGAGCGCTCCGGCGCGCCGCGCGGGGAGAAGCATGTTCTCCTGCTCAACCCACCCTTGGTCGACGCAGAAAAAGGGATTCGGCGGGCAGCCACGCTGGAGGCGGCAGAGCTGGCTGCTCGCTGCATCGGCGCAGGTTTGCAGACGATCGTCTTTGGCCGTTCGCGTCTGACGACCGAACTGCTGCTCACCTACGTGCGGGCCGCACTGGCCCGCGCCGCCACGCCGGCCGCCACGCCGGTCGCCACGCCGGTCGCCACAGTGCACGGCTACCGCGGCGGCTATCTGCCAGCCGAGCGCCGCCAGATCGAGGCCGGGCTGCGCAGCGGTGCAGTGCAGGGGGTGGTGGCCACCCACGCGCTCGAGCTGGGCATCGATCTCGGAGGGTTGGGGGCCGCTGTGCTCTGCGGCTACCCTGGCAGCATCGCCAGCACCTGGCAGCAGATCGGGCGGGCGGGCCGCACCACCGAAACCGCAGTGGCTTTGCTGGTAGCGACCGCCGGGGTGCTCGACCAGTACCTCCTGCAGCAGGTCGACTATCTCTTTGCGCAGTCCCCAGAACACGCCCTGGTCAACCCCGAAAATTTGATCCTGCTCGTCGACCATGTGCGCTGCGCTGCCGCAGAGCTGCCCTTCCGGCACGGCGAACAGTTTGGGCCCGGCACCTATCTGGAAGATGCGCTGACCTTGCTCGCCGAGAGGGGGGAGATCTACCGCCAGGGAGGCCATTGTTTCTGGGGGGGGGAAAGCCATCCGGCCCGCCGCATGAACCTGCGCAGCGCCGGGCGGGCCAGCGTCCTGGTCGAGGCGCTCCAATCTCGCTCCACGGCCCGCAGCGCGATCGGAGAGGTCGACCAGGCCAGCGCCCAGTTTCTGGTGCACGACGGCGCAATCTATCTGCACGACGGACAAAGCTATCGGGTGCAGCGGCTCGACCAGGGCGCGCTGCGCGCAGAGGTGGTGGCGGTCGATGTGGACTACTACACAGAGGCAATCACCGAAACAGAAATCGAGCTGCTGGCCTGCCACAGCGAACATGCGCTGGGCCCCAGCACAGCAGCCCACGGCGAGGTGGCCGTGCATGCCCAGGTGATCGGCTATCGACGCATCCAACGGGCGACGCACACAACGCTGGGGGTCTACCCACTCCAGTACGAACGCACGACGTTGGAGAGCAACGCCTACTGGTGCCAGATCTCCGCCGAAACCCAGCAGGCCCTGGAGTCCGCTGGGCTCTGGTTCGACTCGGTCAACGACTATGGGCCCAACTGGCAGGCACAGCGCGTCGCGGTGCGCGCCCGCGATGGCTGTTGCTGTGTGGTCTGCGGCGCCGGCGAGCCGCCAGGGCGCGAGCACGATGTGCACCACAAGATCCCGTTTCGTTTTTTTGGGTATGTGCCGGGCCGCAACGAAGCCTATCTGCAGGCCAACCAGCTCGACAATCTGCTGCTGCTCTGCCGCGCCTGCCACCGCCGGATGGAGACAGCCGGCCAGCTGCAGACCGGGCTGGATGGGCTGGCCTATCTGTTGAGCCAGCTGGCCCCCCTGCATCTGATGTGCGACCGCAGCGATCTGGGCGTCTCGGTCGCACGCGCCGGCCAGCCAGGAAGCTGTGCGCGCATCTACCTGTACGAACGGGTTCCCGCCGGCCTGGGGTTCAGCGCACTGCTCTGCGACCTGCACGAAGCGCTGCTGGCCGCAGCCTGCTCCCTTGTGCACAGCTGCCCCTGCGCGCAAGGATGCCCAGCCTGCGTCGGCCCCGTGCTGGAAGGCCAGCCGGTGCAGCTGGCCACCAAACGCCTGACCCTGGCCCTGCTCGAACGCTTGAACAGCCGCCAACCCTCCCCCCCATTCGCCGGACAGACCGACCGATGATGGACGTGCGCAGCTGGCAGCTCCCCTTTCGGGTCGGCGCCACCTCCTACAGCATCGAGGACGACCTGCTCGGCAACGCGCGCTTTCTGGCCGGACAGGTACAGGACATGCAGCTGGTGCTCTTTGACCTGCCGGGGGGGCCAGGCAACCTGCCCGATGCAGCGACGGTCGCCGCACTGGCCGCGCTGGGGGCCCGGCATGGGCTCTCCTACACTGTACACCTGCTCGACGATCTGGCCGGGGCCCCACATGCCCCACTCTCCCCCTCGCTGCGGTCGGCCCGCTCCCTGATCGAACAGACCCGGCCGCTGGCCCCCTGGGCCTGGGTGGGCCATCTCGACGGACAGACGATCCGCCAACAGGAGGCAGACGATCCGCAGCAGCAGCACTGGCAGCGACAGATGGTCGATGCAGTGGTCCAGGTCTGCCGCTGGGCGGGCGACGGCAAACGGCTGGCGATCGAAAATCTGGAAGGCTACCCAGTCGAATTCGTGGCGCCGGTCGTGGCGCAGGCCGCAGCCGGGCGCTGTGTGGATGTAGGGCACCTTTGGCTCGACGGCCACGACCCCCTGCCGGCGCTGCAGGCCGCCTGGCCCTGGCTGCGCGTCGTGCACCTGCATGGGGTGGTCGACGACCCGACAGCGTCCCATCGCGACCACCGTTCATTGGAACACACAGACCCCGCACAGGTCGACCGTGTGGTGCAGTTCCTGCTGGCCCAGAACTATCGCGGCCTCTTGACCTTGGAAGTGTTCGGCGAAAACGATTTCAGGTCGTCGTTGCACGCGCTGCATGCCAGCCTCGACCGCTGCAGAGAGGAGGAGAGATGGGGCGATCGCTGACCCTCATTCTGGGAGGCGCGCGCAGTGGAAAAAGCCACTACGCCGAGCAGCAGGCAGAGCAGCAAGCCACGTCCGGCGAGGTGCTCTATGTCGCTACAGCCGAGGCCTGGGACACAGAGATGGAGCAACGCGTCGCCGCACACCGTGCTCGACGCCCCCCAGCCTGGCAGACGGTGGAGGCCCCACGTCAGGTCGGCACAGCCATTGCCGCCAGCCTGACCCCGACAACCCGCTCGGTGGTGGTGGACTGCATCACCCTGCTGGCCAGCAACGTGGTCGTCGCACTGCCCGAAGGGTGCGACGAACAGACAGCCAGCGCGGCGCTGGCCGCCGAAATCGAGGGCCTGTTGGCTGTCTATGCCAGCAGCCAGGCGGCATGGTATGTCGTCTCCAATGAGGTCGGACTCGGCATCGTGCCCGCCTACCCGCTCGGCCGACTCTACCGGGACGTGTTGGGCCGCGCCAACCAACAGCTGGCCGCCGCCGCCGACCGGGTGCTGTTTCTGGTGGCAGGGCTGCCAATGCTGGTCAAAGGGAGCGGAGGTTGACAGAAGAGACCGGGGCTGTCATACTGGATGATTGAAACTATGTCTCATTTGGGAGGCTTTATGCTGGCTGGACTCCAAAACTCTCCCCTACACGACCCCACTCTGCCGGCAGTTGCGCTGGAAGAGGTCACGGTGCGCTACGAACAGACAGTGGCGCTGGAGAAGGTGACTCTGCGTTTACGGCGGGGAGACGGTGTGGCTGTGGTGGGCCCCAACGGGGCGGGCAAGAGCACACTCTTTCACGCGATCGCCGGCGTCGTCCGTCCACAAGAAGGAGAGATACGGATCTACGGCAGTCAGCCTGACGGCCACATCTGTGTCGGCTATGTGCCACAGCGCAAGGGGGTCGACCTCTTGTTCCCGGTCACGGTGGCAGATGTGGTCATGATGGGACGGGTGGGCCGGATGGGGTTTCTGCGCTGGCCGGGCCGGAAGGACCGCGAGGCAGTGCGTGCGGCCCTGGACGAGGTCGGCATGGGCGAGTATGCTGGCCGCCAGATCGGCGAGCTGTCGGGCGGCCAGCTGCAGCGGGTCTTTTTGGCACGCGTGCTGGCCCAGGAAGCCGAGCTGTTGTTGATGGACGAACCGCTGACCGGGCTGGATCTGCCCAGCCAGGAGCTGATTCTGGGGTTGATCGACCGTATTCGGCGGCAGGGGGTCACGGTGCTGGTCGCCTCGCACGACTTGAACCAGGCAGGGAAGCAGTTTCCGTTGATTTTGCTTCTCAACCGGCGTGTGATCGCCTTTGGGTTCCCCGAGCAGGTGCTGACCACCGCCAATCTGCTCGCCGCCTACGGCAGCCATATCCATGTGGTGCGGAGCGGGAGCGAGGAGCTGGTGCTCGCCGACAGCTGCTGCGGCGGTGGGTCAGCGCCGCAGCAGCTGTCGGCGAGCAC
>JAPLGY010000160.1 GCA_026389955.1 Caldilinea sp.
GCTGGTCGATCGGGTCGTTGTTCTCGCTGAACGCGTTGCAGATTTCCATCCCGACCAGAAACCCTTCAAACCGCTCGACCTGTCGCGGGTCGTCGGGGGAGCCTTTGGCCAGCGGGCTGACATCGCGCGGGTAATCGATCAGAAAGGTCGGCTGGATCAGATTTGGCTCGACATGTTTGGCCATCAAGCTGTCGACCAGCTTACCCCAACTGCTGCGGGGGTCTGGTTCGTGCCCAAAACGGCGCATTGCATCGGCCAGGCTGGCCGCATCGGGGTAGCTTTCATAGTCGATGCCGGTTGCGTCCAGAATGGCCTGGCGCAGCGGGATACGCCGCCAGGGGGGGGTCAAATCGACCGTCTGCCCCTGCCAGGTCAGCAGCAGGCTTCCGTTGACCTGTTGGGCGACAAAGGCCATCATCTCCTCGGTGCGGCGCATCACATCCTGATAATCGGCGTAGGCCTCGTAAAATTCCAGCTGGGTAAATTCCGGGTTGTGTTTGAAACTGACCCCTTCGTTGCGGAAGTCGCGCCCGATTTCATAGACGCGGTCGTAGCCGCCGGCGATCAGCCGTTTGAGATAGAGCTCGAAGCTGATGCGCAGATAGAGATCCTGGTGCAGCTGGTTGTGGTGGGTCACAAAAGGTCTTGCAGCTGCACCGCCGTAGAGCGGCTGCAGGATGGGGGTTTCGACCTCCAAAAAGCCTTCGTTGTCCAGGTAGGTGCGCACCGCCCGCACGATGGCGGCCCGGGTCCGAAAGAGATCGCGCACCGGCGGGTTGGCCAGCAGGTCGACGGTGCGGCGCCGGTAGCGTTTCTCCGGGTCGCGCATGCCGTGCCACTTGTCTGGCATCGGTTTGAGCGTCTTGCTGAGAAATTGGACCTCCTGCACCTCGACACTCAGCTCGCCGGTCTTGGTCACGACCAGCGGGCCGGTCGCCCCGATAAAATCCCCCAGGTCGATCAGCCGCTTCCAGACAACGTCGTAAAAATCGCCGGGCAACGCGTCGCGGCGCAGCACCAGCTGGAGAGAACCGCTGCCATCTTCAAGATCGGCAAAACTCATCTTGCCCATGACCCGGATCCGGCGCAGCCGGCCGGTGACCGTCACGGGCTGTCGGGTCTCCCCCTCCTGTGCATACAGGGCCCGTGCGGCGGCAATCGAGTGGGTGCGGCGGGCACGCGCCGGGTAGGGGTCGATCCCGGCGGCGCGCAACCCCGCCAGATTTTTGAGACGGGCCACTTCCTGGTCGGTCAGGGTGGCGGGGTCAAACAGCGGATGGGAAGGTTCGCGCACAGGCTACCTCACCGCCACAATCTCAAAGACAATCTCGCCGCCCGGCGACTTGACGACTGTCCGGTCACCGATCCGTCTGTCCAGCAGAGCCCGCCCCATCGGGCTTTCGTTGCTGATCTTGCCCTTGCCCGGGTCAGCTTCGGGCGGGCCCACGATCGTATACTCCTCTTCCTGGTCGAAGCCCTCCTCCCGCACGACCACGGTCCGGCCGATTGTCACGACGCCAGGTGCAGCGTTGTGGTCGCCGATCACCCGGGCGTTCTTCAAAATCACCTCCAACTCGCGAATGCGCCCCTCCAGAAATCCCTGGGCGGTCTTGGCCTCGTCGTAGCCAGCATTCTCGCTGATGTCCCCTTCGGCTTTGGCCTCGGCGATCATCTGGGCAACTTCGCGGCGACGCACCGTCGTCAGGTACTCTAGCTCGTCTTTGACCTTTTGCAGACCTTCTGGAGTCAAAAAAATTGGTTGGTTGTTGCTCATTGTTGCACTCTTTTCAGAACCACATTCCTGTGTAATACTGGTATGAAAAACACCGCCTTCGCAAGGCGGCGCTGCTCTGGCCCGGTTTAGCAAAGCAAATGCCGACCCCAATGCAGGTCGGCCCGACAGACGTGTAGATTAGTATAATCGATTCTTCTCCAATCTGTAAAATCATCTTTTGGGTCGCACCGTGAAAGCACTACGATGGTAAACATGCCAATGGCCCCTTCGCCGGATCCCTCCCCCTTTGACCGCTTTGCTCGCTTTTACGATGGCGACTACCGGCACTACGACGAAGACCTCGACCTGATCGGCCACTACGCTGGCGAGCACGGAGACCCGATCCTGGAGCTGGGCTGCGGCACCGGGCGGGTGCTGCTGTCGCTGGCCAGGGCCGGCCACCGCCTCACCGGAATCGACATCAGCCCTGCGTTGCTGGAGCGTGCGCAAGCCAGGCTGCAACAACAGCGGCTGTCTGCCCAGGTCGAGCTGCTTCAGGCAGACCTGCGCACCTTTGACCTGCCCGCCAAGAATTATGGCTTTGCGTTTTGCACCAGCAGCACCTTGATGCATCTGACGACAGCCCAGGAACAGCTGGCTGCGTTGCGCAACATAGCCCGCCATCTGCGGCCAGGGGGCCGGCTTTTGATCGACCTGTTCAACCCCGACCTGCCCCGCCTCTTCGCCGTCGAAGGGCTGATGGAACTGGCCGATCGCTGGCTGGACGAACAGACCGGCGCTGAAGTACTGAAGTGGAGTGTGCGTCGCCTCGACCTGGCCGAACAGCTGCAAGAAACCCTCTTTCTCTACGAAGAGATCACCCGCCTGCTGCCGCGCCTGGAAGCAGAATTCGCCGCCGTGCGCGACACGGACAGCTGGGCAGTTTTCCGACGCCGCCTGGATACCCACTTCCACAACCTTTTTGCAGAGCTCTTTGCCCTGTACGGCGAACGCTATGACTTCCTGTACCACCTGGAGCGCCTGCTTGCCGAGGCAGCCCACTCCTGGCTGGATCGCCCGCAGCCACTCCAAGCGCTGGACGACGCACGCGAACGGCACCCGCTCTGGTACCAGTCCGAACAGATGCTGGGAGGCGTCTGTTATGTCGATTTACTCGCCGGGGATCTGCAGGGCCTGCGCGCCAGGATCCCCTATTTTCAGGAGCTGGGTCTGACTTACCTGCATCTGATGCCACTTTTTGCCGCTCCTGCCGACCAGAACGACGGCGGCTATGCGGTCAGCGACTACCGGACGGTCGACCCACGCCTGGGCCAGATGGAGGAGCTGCGTGCGTTGGCCGACGAACTGCGCGCCCATGGGATCAGCCTGGTGCTCGACTTCGTCTTCAACCACACCTCGGACGAACACTGCTGGGCGCGGGCAGCCCAGGCCGGCGACGAAGCCTACAGCGACTACTATTTTCTGTTTCCAGACCGCACCCAGCCGGACGCCTACGACCGCACCCTGCGCGAAATTTTTCCTGACCAGCACCCGGGCAGCTTCAGCTATCGCCCCGACCTGCAGCGCTGGGTCTGGACGACGTTCAACTCGTTCCAGTGGGATCTCAACTACCGCAACCCGGAGGTCTTCCGCGCCATGGCCTCGGAAATGCTCTTTCTGGCCAATCTTGGGACCGAGGTGCTGCGGCTGGACGCGCTGGCCTTCACCTGGAAAGAACTGGGCACCCCTTGCGAAAGCTTGCCCAAAGCCCATACGCTGGTGCGCGCCTTCAACGCAGTGCTGCGCATCGCAGCGCCCAG
>JAPLGY010000722.1 GCA_026389955.1 Caldilinea sp.
CCGACTGGGAGCAGATTGGCCTGGCTGCCGAGCTGGCGCGTGGGAGCGACACCTTGCTGTTGGGCAACGGCGATGTGGGCTCGTACAGCGCTGCAGTGCAGTGCAGTGCCGCGTACGGGCTGGACGGGGTTTTGATCGGACGGGGCAGCAACGGCAACCCGTTTGTCTTCTCTCTGGAGCAGCCGCAGGACCGGTATCGGCTGCTGCGGGTAGCGCTCGAGCATGCGCAGCTCCATGAAGCCATCAGCGACCGCCGTCCGGGGCGATTTCTGGCGATGCGCAAGCATCTGGGCTGGTATGCGCGTTGGATTCCCGCTGCTTCCGCACTGCGGCGGGCATTGGTGGGGAGCACGACGGCCGCAGAGGTGGCGGCGCTCCTCGACGCCTATTTCTTGCAGCGGCGCACCTGGGAGCCGGGCATGGATCTGGGAGGTCCGACGGGGGAAAAACTGTGATAGACTGGATGTAGAGCGATCGGGCAGCACAGTGTTCCTGGTGTTCAGGAGAGGAGTGTTTTATGTCCAAACGTTTCTGCATCCGTGCTGCGGCAGCTGTGGGGGGGGTGCTGCTGCTGGCCTGTGCATCCCCTGTTCTGTCGACCCCTTCTGCCCCACAGGAGGGAGTTCCCCTGGTTATCGATCATACGACGGCAGATCTGGCCCAGATTCCCGGCGAGTGGCTGGTGCAGGCGCGGTTGCTTTCGCTGCAGCTGGCGCACACATCGCACGGTTCGCAGCTGGTCACGGGGGTGGCGTGGTGGGAATCGGTGCGGCCGGAGCTGGATGTAGACATCCGTTCGGTGGTGACGCCGCCGGGTCCAGAGGGGGCGCTCAACATCTACGACGGCAACGCCTATGACGAGGACAACTACATCACGCCTGAGATGTACTGGAGCACGGACGATGGGCGTGCCCACACGGAGCAGGTTGCGGCGACGGGGTTGTTTGGCTATTCGATGTGGTCCTGGTGTGGCCAGCAGTCGGAGAACAGCGAGGAGCAGGTCAACGACTACCTGGCCACGCTGGCACAATTTGAGGCCAACCACCCGGGCATGCGGTTTATCTACATGACGGGCCACACGGACGGGGGGAGCGAGACGCTGGCGCGCAACAACCAGATGGTGCGCGACTATGCGGTGGCGCACGGCAGGGTGTTGTTCGACTTTGCCGATCTGGAGCAGTACGACCCGGCGGGCCGCTATTACCCGTGGGCGGACGACAGCTGTGTCTGGTGTGCGCAGTGGTGCAGCGACCATCCGGCGGATTGTGCGGGTCTGCCGGAGGAGGCTGACTGGTGTGCGCACACGCATCCGCTGCTTTGTCGTCAGAAGGGGCAGGCATTCTGGTGGATGATGGCGAGGCTGGCGGGCTGGCCAGGGCCTGAAGGGGCGGGGGAGGCGTTGTATCTGCCTGTGGTGGCCCGGTGAGTTTTGCCGGGAACTTTGGCGGGATCAGGGCTGGGGGGGATGTTCCGGGCTGGGGGTGAAGAGGCGGGCGAAGCCGGGGTAGGGGAGAAGTGGGATGAGATCGAAGGCAACCAGCCCGGCGGCGACGA
>JAPLGY010000302.1 GCA_026389955.1 Caldilinea sp.
GGTCAACCGCAGCAGCAACACCATTGGTGTGGTGGCCTATGGGTTGGAGTACTACGGCCCCTCACGCACGCTGGTGGGGATGGAGCAGCAGGCTGCTGAGTTGGGCTATTCGCTGCTGCTTGATCTGCTGCACCGCCCTGATGGCCAGGATGTAGATGTGGTGCTTGAGGGGATGATGGCGCGCCAGGTGGATGGGATCATCTGGGCTGTGCATGAAGTGGGGGACACGCATGGCTGGGTCACGGAGGCGCGTCTGCTGACGCTGCCGCCGATGCTTTTTTTGACGATGGAGCCGCGGGTTGGCACCACGATGGTGGCAACCGACAACCGGGCCGGCGCGCGGCTGGCCGTGCAGCATCTGATCGACGCAGGTCGCCGGACGATTGGGATTCTTTGTGGTCCGATGGCGTGGTGGGAGGTGCGGGAGCGGCTGGCCGGCTGGCGTGGGGCGCTTGATCTGGCCGGGCTTGAAGCTTCTCCCGACCTGGTGGTCGAAGCCGACTGGAGCGCTGCGGGCGGGGAGAGAGCGGTGTTTCAGCTGCTGCAAAGACGCCCAGATCTCGACGCGATCTTTGCCTGCAACGATTCGATGGCGTTGGGGGTGCTGCATTGCTGCCACCGCCGCCACTGTTCGGTCCCGGGTGAGCTGTCGGTGGTGGGGTTCGACGACACGCCCGAATCGGCTTTTTTCTGGCCGCCGTTGACCACTGTGCACCAGCCGCTGGCCGAACTGGGGCGGGCTGCGGTCGACCAGCTGCACCGTCAGATCGAGCTGCGTCTTCAAGGAGAAGAGCCGGAGCCACCGACCGTGCAGTGGCTGTTTCCCAGTCTGAAGGTTCGCAAGAGCTGCGGTGCAGCGCTGTAGCGCGTTTCTGGCGCTTCGGGCCTGGCTTCAGGCCTTGTAGAGCCCGGCCTGCTGCCCGCCGTCCACCACGAAGACCTGGCCGGTGACCATGCGGGCCGCGTCGCTGGCCAGGTAGAGGGCCAGGGCCGCGATCTCTTCCGGCTGGATGACTCCTGGCAGCGGCTGGGTTGCGGCCAGAAAGGCGTCGCGGTCGGCCGGCGGCACCCCGGCGGTGAGCGGGGTATCGACATAGCCGGGGCAGATGACGTTGCAGCGAATGTTTTCCGGGCCGTAGTCGAGCGCGATCGCGCGGGTCAGGTTGATCACCCCGGCTTTGGCTGTGGAATAGGCGGCTTTGTGTGCGGCGGCCCGCAGCCCAAAGGTGCCGGCGACACTGAGGATCACGCCGCCCCCGCGCTGCTGCAGCAGCGGAACTGCTGTGCGTGCGGCGAGGAAGACGCTGCGCAGGTTGACCGCCAGGCACTCGTCCCAGTCGGCTTCGGTGATATCGGTGATGCGGCCAGAAGGGCTGAAGCCGGCGTTGTTGACCAGAATGTCCAGCCCGCCGAAGGTGCTGGCGGTGGCAGCGACCGCCTGGGCCACGTCGCTGCTGCGGCTGACATCGGCGGGAATGGCCAGTGCCTGCCCTCCTGCGGCCTGGATTTCGGCGACGACGGCTGCGAGGGGGGAGGGGCGGCGTCCGACCACAGCGACTGCTGCGCCGGCTGCGGCCAGTTCCAGCGCAATTGCCCGGCCAATGCCGCTGCCTCCGCCGGTGACAAGGCCGACTTTGCCTGGCAAGGTGATATGCATTGTCTGTTTTCTCCTTTGGTTATTCGATTTTGACCCAGACCGATTTGAGCTCGGTGTAGGCTTCCATGACCGGACGGCCGAGCTCGCGGCCCAGCCCGCTTTCGCCCATGCCGCCGAAGGGCACGGCCGGGTCGAACCAGTCGTAGGTGTTCACCCAGACGACCCCTGCCTTGAGCCGGGCGGCCATGCGGTGTGCCCGGCCCAGGTTCTGGGTCCAGACCCCGGCGGCCAGCCCGTAGGGCAGGGCATTGGCCCGGGCCAGCACCTCTTCTTCGTGCTCGAAGCGAAAGACTGACAGGACAGGGCCAAAAATTTCCTGGCTGGCCACGGCGCTTTCGTCCCCCAGCCCGGCAAAGATGGTGGGCTCGACAAAGTAGCCTTGGCTCAGCCGCCCGCCAAGTCGGTGCCCGCCGGCGATGAGGTGGCCTCCAGCACGGCTGCCTTCGGCGATAAACCCCAGCACCCGGTCCAGCTGGGAGGCCGAGATGAGCGGCCCGAGATCGCTGGCCGCTTCGAGTCCAGGGCCTACGGTGAGCTGGCCTGCCAGCGCAGCCAGGCGGTCGACCACTGCGTCGTGGATCCCGGCCTGGAGGAAGAGGCGCGAGCCGGCCACACAGTTCTGCCCGCTGTTGGCGAAGATGGCCCACAGCGCCGCCTGGGCTGCTGCATCGAGATCTCCGGTGTCGTCGAAGAGGATCAGGGGCGATTTGCCCCCCAGTTCGAGCGAAACCCGTTTCAGGTGGGTGGCTGCCGCGCGTTGGATGGCGCGGCCGACTTCGGTGGAGCCGGTGAAG
>JAPLGY010000416.1 GCA_026389955.1 Caldilinea sp.
GAACGAATGTATGACCCTTTCTGACCGGGTTTTCGTCTGTCAGGCGTGTGGACACACCTTGGATCGGGATTTGAACGCCGCAATCAATTTGCGAAATACCGTGAGTTCCACGGAAATCAATGCCTGTGGAGATCGTGTAAGCCCTGGTGGTAACACTCAGGCAGTGATCAATGAAGCAGGAATTCGGCCCTGACTGTCGTTTTATACGATGTTTGGGTAAGTCCGAAAGAACGGTGGCAGTTGGCGTGTCGGTTGACACGGTAGTGGTGCAGGAATTGGGGGACGTGCTGCTGTTGCGCGAGGTCGGCGCTCCTCTCCTGACAAACAACCACTCTTCAACAAGTGGTACCTTGCCGGCGAACAACGCAGTTCCTCTCCAGTCGTCGGGCCACAGAAAGGGCTGGGTAAACTGCGGATCATTTCGATCCTACTCTGTGCGGTCCGCACAGAGTAGGATCTTTTGTCTCAGATCGATTTCCAAAAATGCCAGGGAGAATGGCCATGCCCGCTTCTTCCACAGACAGCGGGCGAGGACGACATCCACGCGTGTGGGGCCACTGCCGCCCCACCTTGTTCAGGCAGGCCGGACGCCGCGTTGGCGCAGCTCGCGCGTCGCACTGACGACCAAGGTCAGCACCGTCAGCGGAATCACGAAGAACAGCAAAAAGGTGCGGTACTGGGGCAGGCTGGGGTCTCCAGCAGCATCCAGCAGCAGGTAGGCCGTGTACAACCCATAATAGACCACAAAGACCAAACCCTCCCACCGGGCAATCGTGTAGCCGGTGAAGAAGATCGGCAGACAGGCCACCGCCACCGCCACCATGAACGGAATGTCCGTGACCAGCATTTGGGCGCTCACCGGCGTCCCTTGGGACGAGACCAGCGCAGAAATCCCAAGCACAGACAACAGGTTGAAGATGTTGCTGCCGACTACGTTGCCTACGGCAATGTCACGCTCCCCGCGAATGGCCGCCACCACCGAAGTTGCCAGTTCGGGCATCGATGTGCCGGCAGCAACGATGGTCAACCCGATCACCAGCTCGCTCATGCCCAGCACCCGCGCCAGCTCCACAGCACCGTCGACCAGCCAGCGTGAACCCAAGACGAGCAGAACCAGCCCCCCGGCAATCAGCCCAACGTTGAGCAGCATGCGCTGCACGGTGCGCGGCTCGCGCACCGCATACTCGGCCTCGTATTCGGCCATCACTTCTTTGTTCCGCTCACGCTGGCTCTGCACAATCAAAAAGATCGTGTAAACCAGGATCCCGGCAAAGAGCAGCGCCCCTTCCCAGCGCCCAATCCGCCCGTCCAGCGCCAGGAGCCAGACGACCACCGACGTGCCGATCATGATCGGCACGTCGACCCGCACCAGCTGCTGCGCCACCACCAGCGGCACGATCAACGCTGAAAGGCCCAGAATGAAGAGCACGTTGAAGATGTTGCTGCCGACCACGTTCCCCACAGCGATGTCCACCTGGCCGCTCAGCGCTGACTGCACGCTGACAGCCATCTCCGGCGCGCTGGTGCCAAAGGCCACGATGGTCAGCCCGATCACCAACGGCGAAATGCCCAGCGCTGCGGCCAGCCGGCTCCCTCCGCGCACCAGGAGCTCTGCCCCTGCCACCAATGTCACCAATCCCCCCACCAACAACAGCACGATAATTCCCCACATGGTCCTTTTTGTCTCTTTCGTAAAAGCTCTGGCTTGTGTTGCAATGCCACCCAGGGCAGGCAGCCCCACACCTTTCGGGCCGTGCTATCATAGCACCAACCCACTGCCCAGAGCTTCCAATTGTCTGACATTTGGCTGACAGCAAACCGACAGCTGCCTCAGCCCAGGTCGCAGGCAAAGACTTCGGTGAAGAGCTGAAATTCGTCGGTCAAGGCGTCGATCTGGCGCCAGCCCAGACGGCGGTAATAGGCGGAGGCTGTCTCCGTGCGCAGATAGAGGGTCGTGTGCCCCAGCCCGGCAGCGACCGCCCGGACGTGGTCGATCAGCTGGCGCGCGCAGCCCCGCCCCCGCATGGCCGGCAGGACATACAAGGAGGCCAGCCACGGGCCCCACTCCGGCCGTGCCGACAGGTCGTTGTCGACCAGCGAGACGGTTGCCACACAGGCGCCGTCGACGACCCCCACGTAGGTCAGCGGGATCGTCCTGGCCCGGCGATCCTGCAGGGCTGCGGCCACTGCCGCCTGCGTGAGGGCGGGGCGCAGGCCCTCGATGAACGCTGTATAGATCCAGTGGGCCACCTCAGGCAGCCATTCGGGGTGGTCGTGCAAGTTGACAATCTGCATCGCAATCCTCTCTGGTGGACAGGCTCAGGCCGGGGCGAGATTCAGCCCCTGCAGGCGTTCCCACTCGGCGTGCCCGCCGACGGGGTAGTGCTGGATGCCGGCCAGCGGGGTAGCGGCACAGGCCGGGCCCAGGGTGACCAGAGCCACGGCAAAACCACGGCTGCGCAGGGACAGCAGGGTCTGGCACAAGGTGGGGGTGAGCAGCGCTGTGATCACCCCCACGGTGGTGCCGTAGGGCAGGCGCAGGCCCTCGTGCTGCAGGCTCTTGGCCAGCGGCCAACGGCCAAAGGGAAGCAGCCTGGCCAACGCCTCCAGGATCAGGGTCAGCTGGTCGCGGTGGCTGGCCGGGCGCACGCGCACCTGCTGGGCCCCAGGCTGCATGACGCCGTTGGCAAAAAGGCCCACCGGCTGGCCTTGCTCCCACGCCCAGCGCGCCAGCGAGGCAGCCACCGTGACGGCAAACTCCTGCAGGTCAGGGTCGTAGCCCTCCCAGCTGTGTTCGTGGGTGTTGACGTCGAGAAAAAGAGCCAGCGGACGGTTGGCCGAAGGGTCGAAGGTCTTGGTCTGCAGCGACCCGCGGCGGGCGGTGGCTTTCCAGTGCACCTGGCGCATACTGTCGCCCACCGCATACTCGCGCGCGCCGCTGAACCGCAGCGGGTCCTCGGCCAGCCGGCGCAGGGCACGAAACTCGCCGAACGGGCGGGTTGCCGGCAGGCCAAGCGCAGAGAGCGGCACCGTGCGCGGGTAGACCAGCAGAATCTCGATCGCTGGCTCTTCCCGGTCGCGGCTGGCAAACCCGAAGAGATCGCCGCTGTACAGCTGTGCAGGGCCCAAGGCCCAGACGCCCCGCGGGCCGGCGCGCACACGGTAGTGGCGCGTGACCCGTTCGTACCAGCGCAGCGCCACCAGGTTGACCAGCCGCTGGCGGCCCGGACGATGGCTGTGGGCCAGGTGGGCAGGCTCGATGGCGAGCGCCCTGGGAACTTCATCCTCCGCACGCAGCCAGGCCAGCGGCAGCGGCTTGGCATTGGTGAGCTCGACGGCAAGCCGAATCTCGTCGCCAGGAAAGAGCCGGGTTCGTTCGAGGCGGCGGGTATAGCGCACGCCAGACAGGCAGACGCGCAGCCAGAGCCAGGCCGCACCGGCGACCAGAGCCAGCAGCAGGGCCAGCAAAAACAGCGGCGCGCTGCGCAGCGCCACAGCCACGACCGCCAGCCCCAGCAGCGCCCAGGCCCAGCCTCTCACTGCCGGGCACTCCAGCGCTCCTCCACCGGAACCGGGGTCTGCTCAACCAGCCGGGCAACCACCGTGCGGGCACTCTGCCCGCGCAGCCGACTTTCCGGGCTCAGAATCAGCCGGTGGGCCAGCACCGGCTGGGCCAGCTGCTGCAGGTCGTCGGGGGTGACAAACTCGCGGCCGCGCAGGGCCGCCAAAGCCTGGGCTGCGCGCAGCCAGGCAAGCGCCCCGCGCGGGCTGACCCCAAGCTCGACCGCCGGGTCCTGCCGCGAAGCGTGCACCAGGTCGAGCAGATAGTCCTCGACGACCGGCTGGCACGCCACCTGGCGGCAGCGGGCGACGATCTGGCGAAGCTCGGCTGCGCCGAGCAGCGGCTGCACCTCGGCCAGCGGGTTGTGGACCCGAAACCGGCGCAGGAGCACGCGTTCATCCTCGCGGGCCGGATAGCCGATCGCCGTCCGCAGCAAAAAACGGTCCAGCTGCGCCTCCGGCAGCGGGAAGGTCCCTTCCAACTCGACCGGGTTCTGGGTGGCCAACACCAGAAAAGGATAGGCCAGCGGGCGGGTGACGCCGTCGACGGTGACCTGACGCTCTTCCATCGCTTCGAGCAGGGCTGCCTGGGTGCGCGGCCCGGCGCGGTTGATCTCGTCGGCCAGCAAAATTTCGGCGTGGATCGGCCCGCCACGATACTCGAAGTCCCCGCTCTTCTGGTTGAAGACGTTGACACCGGTGATGTCGGAGGGCAGCAGGTCGGGGGTGAACTGGATGCGGCTGAACGAACAGCCGAGCGAGCGCGCCAGGGTCTTGGCCAGGGTCGTCTTGCCGATCCCCGGCACATCTTCGAGCAGAACATGCCCGTCGCAAAAGAGCGCAACCAGCAGAAGCTCGACAACTTCGTCCTTGCCGACAATCACAGAGCCCACAGTGCGTTTGAGCCGGGCCGCAACCTCGGCGACCTGTTGAGTTGTATCCATCTTGACTTGGTTATACCATACCGGCCCCCGCCCCCCCAAGCGGACAGGATGCTCCGCCAGACAATTTCAGCCCGGACGGGCCAGGACTGTCGGCAGATAGATCGAGGGGGGCAACGCACGGGGCCGTTCGAGGATCTGCGCCAGTGCCCACCGGGCCGCCTCCCACACATCAGGGTCGGTGGACCAGCTGATGTCGGCGCGCACCCAGGTCGGGTCTGCCGGGTCGCTGACCCCATATTCCCAGGTGACAGTCGGCACCAGGCGGGCGACGATCTGCTGCACCGCTGCCGGGTCGACCGCAGCAGCCAGGGTCAGATAATCGACATCCTGAATTCCACGACGCCACTGCTTGAGGCGCAGCGAGGCCAAGGGGCCGGCAACCCCGTAGCTTTCCTCCGGATAGACACTCTCTGTGCCCGGGTAGAAGAGCACGCCGTCGCCGTTGTTGTAGTTCCAGCCGCTCTTGCCCCGCACCGGGTCGTCGTCCGTGTAGCAGCCGAAGGTCTGGGCCTGGCGGAAGAGATTGGTCCAGCCAGCAGGGTCGTCGTAGCCGTAACACTGGAAATTGGTGTAGTAGGTGCTCTCCCATTTGAACCAACGGTCGATCCCCTGCTTGAACTGGGTCCAGCCCAGCTGGCGCAGCGCCACCCCGTCGTCTTCGATGGCGAACGAACCGGTCGCAGGCCGATGGCCGTTGTAGAGAAAAAAACGTTTTTCCGGGTCGGCACGCAGGCTGGCCAACGCTGCCTCCCAGGCCGCACGCTCGCCGATCGTGGCGGCGCTGGCCGGGATCTCCAGGCTGGGGGTGTGGGCGACCGCATCGGGCAGCGGCAGCGTGGCCAGCGCTTTGAGCCGCCGCCCAGAACCCGGGTTGTCGTCCAGCCAGCGCGCCCACAGCTCTGTCTGAGGAAAGTCGTCGGATTCATCCACCAGGTAGAGAAAGTATTCGACCGGGGTGGCAAAAGTTTGCCCTTCAAACCAGTCGACCCAGGCGTCGCTGCCGCGCCACAGCGCCTCCTGGCCCTCCCCCGGCCAAGGCCACTGGCCATAGGTGCCGATGCTGTAGACCCCGTTGCCGACCCCCACACCGACCCCGTCGTAGCCGTAGGCGGGCGTGAACAATTCTCCGCTCAGCCGCTTCACCCAGCCATCCCCCATCTGTTCGAGCGGGGTGCTGCCTTCGATCATGGAAATTTTGTGGCGGTGTGCCAACTGAACATGGCGGTCGGCCAGCGCCAACCCCTGGGTGTAGACCGCCGTGCCCGCTTCCGGCCAGCGGTGCTCTGCCCCCAGATAGCGGTGGTTGATCTCTTCCTGGCTGAAAAAGAGCATGGTCCCGGCACTGGGCAGGTCGGGCAGGGCGAAGTCGAACACAGACAGCCGGACCGGCACCGCACGCACGCGGCTTCCAGCTTCTTGAATCTCGATTGTGCCGCTGTAAACCCCGGCTGGTGTGCTCTTGGGAATGTAAATGTCGACCCAGATCGACTGGTTGGTGCCCGCCGGGATCGTAAAGGGGCTCTGCAGCGCCAGCGGCACGGCAATCTCCGGGTAGAGTTTGTTGTGGCAGGGCCTGTCGGTCCACAACCCGCTGCCCTCGCCCTCGCCCGTGTAGGGGCGACGGCAGCGCTCCGGCACATGGCGCTCGTCGTAGTCTTCGTAGGCCAGCCGACTGATCCCCTCGATCTCCAGATAGCGCACGAAGAAGAGTTCGATGGAACGGCCTAGATAGCTGAAGAGGCTGGCGCTGGTGGCCTGGGTGGTGGTGATCGTAGCCGCCACACCGTCCAGATGGGTCAGGCTGACCTGCAGCGGGCCGGTCGAACGGGCGGGTGCTTCCAGCACCAGGTTGAACCCCAGCACCTCGTTGCGCGCCCCAAAAAGCGTCACACTCGTGCCGTCCCAGACAGAATTGTGCACGGCGCTGGGGTCAGCAGTCGCCCGCAGTTCGTCGCGTGTGACCTTGTCTCCCCCCTCATTGGCCCAGACCGCAGCGAGCGAGGCCCCAGGTGCCTGGGCTGCGACAGGCCAGCCCCACAGCCCCCACAACAACCCCCACAACATCATCCCCGCCCCCTAGCTCGAATCGTGAACCAAACCACCCACCACGAGTTTTTTCTGTATGGCCA
>JAPLGY010000123.1:0-1315 GCA_026389955.1 Caldilinea sp.
TCCCAGAGACCGCCCACAGCACGAGAAGCCTGTGCCAGACCCGGCACTGCCTTGCTGACCCAGGCTCCTGTTGTGCCCGACAAATCCAATTGTCTGCCCAAGTCGCCCCGCCGGACAACGGGCAAATGGTGTACTGAACGAGCAGCAGCTTTGCGACAAAAGAACGGTGGAGATTGAAAATTGCTGATTGTAGGCTGTCTACCTTTTGCACCGGCAGAATTGCAGGTATACTGGCTTTTGCTACTCTGGCTTGAAAAGCCATATTCAACCAATTTCCATCTTTTTGTCCGTTCTATCACCAGAAAAAGGAGAAACACATGCGCAAGCTGTTCTCTGGATTGAGTCTGTTCGTGTTGCTGGCGCTGGTTGTGGGTGGCTGCGCTGCCCCAGCAGCCGCCCCGGCAGCAGAGGCGCCCGCCGCAGAAGCGGCTGCCACAGAGGCCCCCGCCGAAGAAGCGCCCGCCGCAGAAGCCGCTGCCTGTACCCCAGGCGAAGGCTCGATCGCCGTCCTGCTCCCGGACAGCGCCTCGTCGGCTCGTTGGGAGAACGACGACCGCCGTTACTTCGAGGAGGCCTTCGGTGCTGCTGGGGTGGAGTTCAGCATCGTCAACGCTGAAGGAGATGCCGCCAACCAGCAGACACAGGCCGAACAGGCCCTGACCAACGGCGCCAAGGTGATCTTGCTGGTCAACCTGGACAGTGGCTCGGGCGCTGCCATCATCGCCAAGGCCAAGGAAGCCGGCGCACGCGTCATCGACTACGACCGCCTGACCATCGACACAGCCAGCGCCGCCGATGTCTATGTCAGCTTCGACAACGTAGCTGTCGGCCGCGCCATGGGAGAGACCCTCGAACCGCTGATCGACGCGATCGGCAAGAGCCCGGCCCGCGTCGTGCAGCTCAACGGCTCGCCGACCGACAACAACGCCACGCTCTTCCGCGAGGGCTACTTCAGCGTCGCCCAGCCGCACTACGACGACGGCTCGTGGGAGCTGGTCGCCGACCAGGCAGTGCCCCAATGGGACAACCAGCAGGCCCTGGTGATCTTCGAGCAGATCCTGACCGACGCAGGCGAGGCTGGCGTGGACGCCGTCTTTGCTGCCAACGACGGCCTGGCCAACTCGGTGATCTCCGCCCTCAAGGCACGCAACCTCTCTCCAGTTCCGGTCAGCGGCCAGGATGCCACCGTGGCGGGCATGCAGAACGTGCTCTCCGGCTGGCAAAGCATGTCGGTCTACAAACCGATCAAGGCTGAAGCCGAAGCCGCCGCCGCCGCCGCCGTCGCCCTGCTCAACTGCGAGGACGCAGGCGCTCT
>JAPLGY010000123.1:1325-9332 GCA_026389955.1 Caldilinea sp.
TGATCAACAACGGCATGGTCGATGTGCCCTTCATCAAGCTGACCCCGGTGGCCGTCACCGCAGACAACCTTGCCGAGACCGTGATCGCCGACGGCTTCCGCACCTGGGACGAACTGTGCGTGGGCGAATACGAACAGTACTGCCCGCCAGGTGACCTGCGCTGAGCCGCCTTGGCAGTTTATTTGTGCTCGCACGGCCCTTCGGGCCGTGCGAGCCTCCCCAAGGGAGGGGCGAGTCGGCGACTCGCCCCTCCCGATCTTCTTTTGCCGGAAGGAGGCTCCTCTTGGCAACCCAGCCCATCTTGGAATGCAGACAAGTCTCAAAAAATTTTGGCGCCGTCCAGGCCCTCTACAAAGTTGACTTCGAGGTTGTCCCCGGCGAGGTGATGGCCCTGGTCGGCGACAACGGCGCCGGCAAATCCACCCTGATCAAGGGAATTGCAGGCATCTACCCTTTCAGCGAAGGTGAAATTTTCTTCGCTGGCAAGCCCGTACACATCCATGGCCCCCGCGACGCCGCCCAGCTGGGCATCGAGATCGTCTACCAGGATCTGGCGTTGGCCGACAACCTGGATGTGGTGGCCAATATGTTCCTGGGCCGAGAACGCAAACGCTCGCTCTGGCGGCTGGACGAGTCCACGATGGAGAAATCTGCGATCGAAACCTTGCACTCGCTCTCCGTCACCACCCTGCGTTCGGTGCGCCAGACAGTCGCTGAGCTCTCGGGAGGGCAGCGCCAGTCGATCGCAGTCGCCAAGGCGGTGATGTGGAACTCCAAGGTGGTGATCCTAGACGAACCAACCGCAGCGCTGGGGGTTGCACAGACACGCCAGGTGCTCGATCTGGTCCACCGGCTGGCAGACAAAGGGCTGGCCGTGGTGGTCATTTCACACAACCTGCACGATATTTTTGAGGTGGCCGACCGGATCACTGTGCTGCGTCTGGGCCAACGAGTCGAAATTTTCAAAACCAGAGAGACGACCCAGCAAGAGGTGGTCCATGCCATCACCGCAGGCCGACTTCTGCGTGTACCCGGCATGGGGGAGCTGTAAACGAATACCAGGCGGTGTCTGCTGCACAGCAGCCAAAGGCCCGCCCTGCGACCAGATCGTCTGCTCGCACAAAAGATGCAGATCCGTGCTGGCGAAAGAGGCGTCTCTCCCCGGCCCGGTCACCGACAAACCAACTGGCCAGGTTCGCCTGTTTCATCGTGCGGCGCAGCCCATCCGCCCGGCAGGCAGGAGTTTGACCTGTACAATCCGCTTCAAAGCTCCTCGGAGAGCAGCGCTGCGAGAAAATTTTCAGTCATGCGAACCATTCTATCCCGAAAGGAGGGAAGCGGCCCCCTCCACCCGCCAGGGTGGTTTTTGCCGCCAAACCGATTATGAACGCTGAACCACAACCGAGCAGCCAGGCTGTCCTGGCCGAACAGAAGACCCTCTCCACCGGCGAGTTTCTGGCCAACTACTGGAAGCGCGTGCGCGGGGGCGACATCGGGTCGCTGCCAATCATCGTCGGCCTGCTGTTGATCGCGCTCATCTTCCAAAGCCTCAACCAGAATTTTCTGACCCCTGTCAATTTCGTCAACCTGATCGTCCAGATGGCAGGGATCGCCACCATCGCCATCGGCGTCGTCTTTGTCCTGCTGCTGGGCGAGATCGACCTTTCGATCGGTTTTGTCAGCGCCGTCGGCGGGGTCGTCATGACCCTGATCTTCCGGGATCTGGGGTGGCCCTGGTTTTTGACGATTCCGGCCGCGTTGGCCGCCGTGACCGTGGTCGGGCTGGTGCAAGGTTTGATCATCACCGGCTTTGGACTGCCCTCTTTTATCGTGACCCTGGCTGGCCTGTTGGTCTGGAACGGGGTCGTGCTGATTCTGGTAGGGGCCGGCGGCACAATCATCTTGCAGGACAGCGCAGCGATTGGGATCGCCAATGCCTTTCTTCCGGCCAGCTGGGGCTGGGGGCTGGCGGCCATCGCCGCGTTGATTCTGGCCGGAGTCTATGTCAGCAACCTGGATCGCGGGGTGCCGGTGGTCGGCGTGCTGCTCGCACTGCTGCTGGTGGTCTTCTCGTTTGTGGCGACCCGCACCCCCTTTGGCCGCTATGTCTACGCCGTCGGCGGCAGCGCCGAGGCGGCCCGCCGCGCTGGGATCCCGGTCAACCGCATCCGCATCTACGTCTTTATGCTCTCCAGCTTCATGGCCGGCTGGGGCGGGATCATCCTGGCCTCGCGCCTGCGCTCGGTGGCCACCAACTCAGGCGGCGGCAACCTGGTGCTCAGCTGCATCGCAGCGGCTGTGATCGGCGGAACCAGCCTGTTTGGCGGGCGCGGCTTTGTGCTGAGCGCCCTGCTGGGCGCCCTGGTGGTCGGCGGCGTCGAAAACGGAATGGGGCTGCTCGGGCTGAGCGCAGGCAGCAAGTTTATTATCACCGGTCTGGTCCTGCTGGCCGCTGTGCTGGTCGATGCCCTGGCCCGCCGCAGCCGGGTCAAATCTGGGCGCGCCTGAGCCGGCTGCGCCCGCTACGAAGCATACCTCGAGACCGACGAAGTTTGGGCGTCGAGGCAAGGTCCGCTACACTGATTGAGAAACAGCGTCCGCGTTGAAAAACCCGGCGCGCCAACATCATCTCATTTGCTGCCGCCCCACAGCGAGCAGCGCAAAGAGGGGAGCGTACGCCATGAAGGTATTGGTCACTGGAGGCGCTGGCTACATCGGCAGCATTACAGTCGAACAGCTGATCCTGGCAGGGGATCAGGTCGTGGTCTTCGACAACCTGTACCAAGGCCACCGCTCCGCCGTCCACCCGGAAGCCACCTTTGTCCAGGGCGATCTCAAAGACCGGAGCGCCATCGACGCAGCCCTGTCTGTGCACCGGCCAGAGGCCATCATGCACTTCGCCTCGCACACCCTGGTCGGCGAATCCATGCAAAAACCGTTTCTCTACCTGGCAGACAATCTCACCAATGGGCTCAACCTGCTCCAAAGTGCGCTGGAGCACGGGGTCAAACGTTTTCTCCTTTCCTCCACCGCCAATCTTTTTGACCAGCCCGAACGGATGCCGATCGACGAGACCGAACGGATCGTGCCAGGCAGCCCCTACGGCGAATCCAAGTACATCCTGGAACGGCTGCTCGCCTGGCTGGACCGCACCCAGGAGCTGCGCTACGCCAGCCTGCGCTATTTCAACGCCTGCGGTGCCTCCGCAGAACGCGGCGAACACCACGAGCCGGAAACCCATATCATTCCGCTGATTCTCCAGGTAGCCCTCGGCCAGCGCCAGGAATTTACCATCTTCGGCGACGACTATCCGACCCCAGATGGAACCTGTGTGCGAGATTATGTCCATGTCATCGACCTGGCACAGGCGCACATCCTGGCCTTGCACGCCTTGGAGAAGGGCAGCCGACCTGCAGACCATCCTGGAAACAGCCTGGCAATGGCATCTCAGCCACCCGCACGGCTATGCCGAGTAGGCAGGCTCCACCAGGCTCAGGCCGCCCGCTTTCGGCTTTTCAGAAAGCGTGAGAGGCCAAAACTGACAGCCAGCATCGCCAACGAACCGACAAGCAGCCGCCAGTCCAGCTGAGGAGGCTGGCCGGTCAACAACAGTGCAGAGAGCTGGTCAGGGTCCAAAGCGGCCCCGACCAGCACAAACGCAACCGTTCCAGGCAGCGAACCCAGGAGCGTAGCCCACAAAAACGGTGCATAGCGGATCCGCAGCAACCCTGCCAGGTAGTTGACCAGATCATAGGGCAAAAACAAAAAACGCATGACCAACACCGTCTCAAAGCTTTCCTGACGCATACGCTGGGCATACTCCTGGATCAGACCGCTCGCCCCTTTTTCCGACAGAATGGCCTGTCCGAACGAGCGCCCCACCCAAAAAGCGACGGTGGCGGAAAGATTGGCGCCAATCACCGTGTAAAAAGCACCCCACCCAGCACCGAACAGGAAGCCACCGCTCACTGTCAACAGGATTGACGAGAGCAGCAGCAACGGACGCACCGCATAGGCGAGGATATAGAGGAGCGGAGCCACCGGATTGCTGCTCGCCCAGGCAACCCCACTCAGCCACAACTCGCCAAGGGTGAGTGAGCGGACCTGCATCCCCCCCCAGAGGGAGGCTGCCACCGCTGCCCACACCCCAAGCACCACCGCTGCCCGCCTGTGCCGCTTCCATCTTCTCTTGCAACGATCTGCGAATGTGTTCATGGTTTCATTCTACCTTTGGTTTGCAAACCTGCTCAAAACCTTTTAGAATTATCTATCAAAATTCTTTTCTCCAGGCAGTGCCATGCATCGAGCGGACATCTCCTCTCTGGGACTCGAGTACATGCACGGCAGACAGCTGACCCTGGCATGTTTCAAGCGAATGCACACCTCGGCGAAGCCTGGGGTTCGCAGATAACAACGTCTGGTTCTGTTCGAGATGACAAGAACGTACAAAAGGAGAGTAGTATGCACAACAAGCGAATGCTTTTGTTGGTGTTGCTGATGGTGGCTGCGGCGGTGCTGTCTGCCTGCGCGGTGCCCGTCGCAGCGCCGGCAGCCCCTGCGGCGGAAGCCCCGGCAGAGGACGCTGCGGCTGCAGAGGCTGCACCGACCGAGCCACCCGCCGAAGAGGCTGTCGTGCTTGACGAACCCAATGTCCTGACCATCTGGGCGGACAACACCCGCGCGCCGGTGCTCAGCGACCTGGGGACCCAGTTTGAAGCAGAGTACGGCATTCCAGTCGTGGTGGTCGAGAAAGGGTTCGGCGACATCCGCGACGACCTCAAAGTGGCAGGCCCTGCAGGCGAAGGGCCCGATATCGTGATCGGCGCCCACGACTGGCTGGGCGAACTGGTCGAAAACGGTCTGCTGGCCGAGATCGAGCTGGGCGTCTCCGCTGAACAGTTCCTGCCGGCAGCAGTCCAGGCGTTCGCATACGACGGCGCACTCTACGGCCTGCCCTATGCGACCGAAAACGTTGCGTTCGTCTACAACCCAGAACTCGTCGAAACCGTTCCGGCCACCTGGAGCGAGCTGACGGCGCTGGCAGCCACGCTGGAGAGCGCCGGCGTGGTCAGCCAGGCCTTCATCCGCCAGGAAGGGGATCCCTACCATTTCTTCCCGATCCAGACAGCCTTTGGCGGCTATGTCTTTGGGCTGACCGAGACCGGATACGACCCCAGCGATGTGGGGATCGACAGCGAAGGTTCGATCGCAGCGATCACCTGGCTGGATGAGATGTACAAGGCGGGCCATCTCAAGGCCGGTTCCGCGGTCGACTACGACATCATGCACGCCGCCTTCGAGAACGGCGACGCAGCGATGATGATCACCGGGCCGTGGGCCCTGCCGCGCATCCGTGAGTCGGGCGTCCCCTACGCGGTGGCCAATATCCCGGGCGAAGTCCAGGAAGCCCAGCCGTTCCTGGGTGTGCAAGGGTTCATGATCAGCGCCTTCAGCAACGACCAGCTGCTGGCCCAGACGTTCTTGCAGGAATTCGTGGCCACGCAGGAGGCCATGCAGGCCATCTTCGACGCAGACCCGCGGCCGTCGGCCTTCCTGCCGGTGCGGGAAGCGATCGCCGACTCGGATCTGGCCGCCTTTGCTGCGGCTGGCGCCAACGGCCTGGCCATGCCGGCCATCCCTGAAATGTCGGCGGTCTGGGCAGCCTGGGGCGACGCAGTCGTTCTGGTCAGCCAGCAGAGCGAGGCACCCGACGCCGCCTTCAGCAACGCCGCTGAACAGATCCGGGCAGCTATCGCCGGAAATTGATGCGTACTTCACTGCGTGTGGGGGGAGCCAAAGCTCCCCCCCGTCCTTCTGCCTATCCTCCCCTCGCCCTGCTTCTTCGCGCTGTGCCCCTGGCGCTGCTGGATGTGGGGGTCATCTGGCTGCTCTCTGGCCTGCTGCGCGATGGCGCCTATGCATTGGCGATCGCTATCAGCGTGGTCACACTGCTCCTCAACCTGATCTTTCTGCGCCCCCAGCTCTCGCCGCTCCAATGGATTGCCCCCAGCCTGGCGCTGTTGGGGGTGCTCGTCGTTTACCCCGTCTTCTCCACCCTGTACACAGCGTTCACCAACTACGGGGACGGCCATCTGCTGACCAAACAGGTGGCGATCCAACAGCTGGAAAAACAGGTCTATCTGCCCGAAGGGGCCCCTGTCTTCGCCTGGACCGCCTATGTCTCGGCCGACAACCAGTACCTGCTCTGGCTGCATTCGGCAGACCTGGGGGCCACGTACATCGCCCGGCCAGGGGAGGCCGTGGTGGCGGCCGAAGGGGAGCCGCCGCCGGAGATCGACGGCTATCGCCAGCTCTCCAAGGCAGAGCGGCTGCGCCACTCCCAGAACCTGGTGGCCCTGGAATTTGGGAGCTCCCCCGATCTTTTCCGGGTGAGCGAACGGCAGATCGGGGTGGCCGCACAGTACCAACAGCGCTACAGCTACGACAGCAGCCAGGATCTCCTGATCGACCGGGCGGAGGGTCGGCACTATCGGACGGTCGAGGGCACCTTCACCGCTGAAGATGGCTCGACGCTGCGCCCCGGCTTTCGGGTAGCGATCGGGCTGGACAACTTCAACCGGCTGCTGACCACCCCAGCGCTGCGCGGCCCCTTTGTCAGCGTCTTTTTGTGGACAATTCTCTTTGCTGCGCTGAGCGTGCTGATCACCTTTGCACTGGGTCTGTTCCTGGCGGTGATGTTCGATGTGCCCGAGATGCCGCTGCGTCGGCCGCTGCGCTCGCTGCTGCTCATCCCCTACGCCATTCCGGCGTTTATCAGCGTGCCGATCTGGGTGGGCCTGCTCAACCCCCAGTATGGGGTGGTGAGCGGGATGCTGGCCGACTGGTTCGGAACTGCCCCCCCCTGGTTCAGCAACCCCTACTGGGCCAAGGTCGGGGTGCTGTTGATCCAGCTCTGGCTGGGCTTTCCCTATATGTTTGTGATTGCAACCGGCGCGCTGCAGTCGCTGCCGGCAGACGTGTACGAGGCGGCCGAGATCGACGGGGCCAGCCCGGTGCAGGCGTTTTGGACGATCACGCTGCCGCTGTTGATGATCACGATGGGCCCGCTGCTGGTGGCCTCGTTTGCCTACAATTTCAACAACTTTGTTGTGATCGACCTGTTCAACAAAGGTGGCCCACCGATCAGCGGCACGATCTCGCCTGTGGGTCACACCGATATTCTGGTGACCTACACCTACCGGATCGCCTTCAGCAGCGGGCGCGGCGCGGATCTGGGCTATGCCGCTGCGATCACAGTGGCGATCTTTCTGATTCTGGTGGTGATCACCTACTTCCAGTTCCGCTACACCAATATGCTCGAGGAGCGCTCCGAAAATGTCTAGGGTCACTGCGGGCCGCCCGCTGGGGTCGTTGTCGCGGCGCCGCCAGCTGATGCTGCTGTTTCGCATTGTGTTGGCGCTGGTCATGCTGGTCTTTGCGCTCTTTCCGATCATCTGGATCTTTTCAGCTTCGATCAACCCGAGCAACTCGCTTGTCAACCAGACGCTGATCCCAGAGAACCCCAGCTTTGCCAACTATGGTAAGCTGCTGGACAGCAACCTGTTCCCCTTTCAGCGCTGGATGCTCAACTCGCTGTTGATCGCCTCGGTCACCACCACCTTCGGGGTGCTCTTCACGGCGACAGCGGCCTATGCGTTCTCGCGTTTTCGCTTTCGCGGCCGGCGTTCGCTGCTGCAGACGGTCCTGCTGATCCAGGTGTTTCCCAATTTTTTGAACATGGTGGCCCTGTTTTTGATCTTACAACAGCTGGGCGTCTATATCCCGCAGCTCGGCCTCAACACCTACGGCGGGCTGATCCTGCTCTACCTGGGAGGCATTCTGGGAGTCAACACCTGGCTGGCCAAAGGCTATTTTGATTCGATCCCGCGCGACCTGGATGAGGCTGCGACGATCGACGGGGCCTCGCACTGGCAGACGTTCTGGCTGGTGATTCTGCCCCTGGTGCGCCCGATTTTGGCGGTGATCGGCCTGTTGATCTTCATCGGC
>JAPLGY010000758.1 GCA_026389955.1 Caldilinea sp.
TGCTCGCCTCCAGCAGCAGCCCCTTCATCTTGCACGGCGATCTGCACCACGGCAACGTCCTTTCCGACGGCACCCACTGGCGAGCCATCGACCCCAAAGGCGTCGCCGGCGATCGCGAGTTCGAAGTGTACGCACTGCTGCGCAATCCCTTCGGCTGGCCACGCCGGCAGCCCAACCTGACCCGTTCTTTGCAGCGGCGGCTCGACCAGCTCACCGATCTGCTCCCCCTCGACCGAGAACGGATGCGGCTGTGGAGCGCAGCCCAGTGCGTCCTCTCTGCATGGTGGGACTACACCCCGCATGACCCCTCAGCAGGCCGGGACGACCTTCGGGTCGCCGAAAGCTTGCTCTCTTTATAAGGCTCTGGACGCCGATGATCCAAGATCTGTCCCTCGACACCCCGCACGGAATCGAAGCCGCTGCCACCATCTTGGTCGCGGCCTTCGCAGACCGCTCCCCCTCCCCCTGGCCCGACCTGGCCGCAGCCCGCCGTGAAGTCCACGACGCCCTGGCCCCCGATCACCTCTGCCGCGGATACTTCGACTCGGCTGAACAGCTCCTCGGCTGGGTCGCTGGCTTTCCTGTATACGGCGGCCAGGTCTGGGAACTGCACCCCCTCGCTGTCCACCCGCACGCCCAGGGACACGGCATCGGCCGCGCGCTGGTCGCTGACTTCATCCAGCAAGTCCGCCGGCAAGGCGGCACCACCGTGCTGCTCGGCACCGACGACGAAAACAGCAGCACCAGCCTGGGCAATGTTGAGCTCTATCCCAACGTGTGGGAACATATCGCCCATCTGCAGGTGCGACAGCGCCATCCTCTAGCTTTTTATTTGAAGTGCGGCTTCACCGTTGTGGGAGTCGTTCCAGACGCAAATGGCTGGGGCAAACCAGACATCCTGCTCGCCAAACGCATCCAGACAACCAGACCTGCCGACAAGTTTGCAGAAAGCGATCCCCAATGACTGCTCCGCTGAACCTTCCTGGTTTCCCCTCCCTGCTCTCCTGGGAGACCCCCCCTGCCCACTTTGTGCTGGAGGAGGGAGGGGGTATACAGATGCGTGCCGCCCCCCGCACCGATTTTTTCTTGGACCCGCGCGGCAACGTTGCGCTGACCAATTCAGCCCGCCTGCTCTTCACCCCCGACCCGGTCTTCCTGCTCAGCGCCTACGCCCAGGCAGAGCTGGTCGCAACCTACGACGCAGCAGTGTTGATGCTCTACGTCGACGATCTACACTGGGCCAAGCTCTGCCTGGAACGCTCCCCACAAGGTCAGCCGATGATCGTCTCGGTCGTCACCAACGATACCTCCGACGACTGCAATTCCGTTGTTCTCGAACAGCCGGCCGCCTGGCTGCGCGTCGCCAGCTTCGGCCAGGCCTTTGCCCTGCATTATTCTCTGGACAACACGACCTGGCACTTCGTCCGCTACTTTGCCCTCCGACAGACCGCCGGCTTGCGGGCAGGCTTCTCGGTCCAGGCACCGACTGGCAGCGGCTGCCAGATCACCTTTTCTCAAATTCGCTACACTGCGGCAGAACTGGCCGACCTGCGCTCAGGCTGCTGACCCATCTCCAAACCCTTTCCAACCAAGAGGCACCCGTGTATTACATTCTGTTTTACCACTATGTCGAAGAAATTCTTGAACGCCGCGGCCCCTTCCGCAGCGAACACCTGGCTCGGATCCAGGCTGCCCACACGCGCGGCGAGCTGATGATGGCTGGCGCACTGAGCAGCCCGGTCGACCAGGCTGTGCTGATTTTTCGAGTTGCCGACCCTCAAATCCTCGAACAGTTTG
Source organism: Caldilinea sp. (assembly GCA_026389955.1). The sequence continues at coordinate 1,798 of JAPLGY010000758.1, forward strand.
TCCAGGTAGATCCCTACGTCCAAAATGGGCTGGTCACTGCCTGGCAGATCCGCCCCTGGACGGTCGTCGTCGGCGGCTGATGGGTTATTCGGCTGGGTCGCTCAGCTCGATCCCATCGGCCATCACCCAGCCGACCAGCCCATCTGCGGCGCGCACGCGGTACCACAGCACGCCGTTCAA
>JAPLGY010000131.1 GCA_026389955.1 Caldilinea sp.
CATCGTATGGAGAGCGGGTTCAATTTTCTCCTCCTGGGTCGGTAGTGGGCACGGCGGTTGAAAGTGGGGTGCCCTCTGTGGGGGGGGGGGTGGTCAGAACAACACCGAACTCACGCAGGAGGGAGGGGTTTTCCAGCGCGGCCAGAAACTGAATTTTGCTGTTTTCGAGCTGTGCAGGGTTCAGGGGCAGTTGCTGCGCTGCGTTGACAAAGCGTTCGGCATGCATGATATAGAAGGCCAAAAACGCGCGAACCTGGGCTTTGTTTTGGAGGGTCGACCGGGTTGTGTACAGAAAGAGTGGGAATTGAAGTGGATAGTTTTCGCTGAGGCGTGCATCGTCTCCGTTTGTGCTGCCGTCGACTTGGATCTGTTTGAAGCTGCCGCGAGCAGCCAGGTAGATGTGGTAGTCCAGGATGGCCAGCGCATTGGGGTCAGCCATAATTTTTTGCACAAGGTCAGAAAAATCAAAACTGGCCGTTGTATTGGGGGGCGCCTTGGCGGCGGCGTTGTGGATGTCGTCGAGTGGCTTGCCGAGGAATTGGCTGGCGTAGTAGGTGTAGACATCGGACTCCGGGGCGGGTGTATAGCGTCGGATGGAGGTATCTGGCCATTCGGCGCGGAGATCAGACCATTGGTAGGCCAGCCACAGCTCCTGGAGTTGGCGGGTGGTGAGGGTGAGGGTGAGTGGGTTTTCCGGGTGGGTCACCATCACCAAGGCGCCCTGGGCGACGGGCAGGACAACGGGTTCGCGACCCTGGCGGCGGCAGGTGTCCAGCTCTTCGGGGCGCAGCGCGCGGGCTGCACTGACGATATCGTAGCGGTCGGTGGTGCAGAGCAGCGACAGGGCGTCGTTGCCCCACAGCTCCTCGCGAATCACTCGGCCAGGATAGCCCTGGGCAACAAACTCTGTGTAGATCAGGTCGGTCAATGGTTGCAGGCTTTCGGTGCTGCCGACGAGGATATCTCCCGGCAGGGTCAGTGGGTCGTCCCAAGACAGTTGGATTCCAACGGGCAAGCGGGTGGGTGTGGTGGGCGGTGTCGGGGTTGTGCGGGCTGGGAGCGGGGCGCTCTGAAAGAACCGGGTGGCCAGGACGTCGGGGCCAGACGAAGGCTCAGGGCGAGCCAGGTTGCCGACGCGCCAGCCCCACAGAGCGGCAAGGCTTGCCAGGACGAGGAGGACCAGCGGAAGGAGCGCCTTTTTCACAGGGCTGCTCCCTTCGTGGGTTTGGTGGAGAGGATCGACGGCTGCCAGTTGCTGAGGGCAGCTGCCACCATTTTCTGGCGTTGTTCGATGAATCGGTTCATTTCTTTGGCAAGCCTGAGATTGGTTTCGGCGGTCGCGACCAGCGAAGCCCGCTCAATAAAAAGTCCAGTCAGATCCTCTTCGACGATCGCCGTGTAGGGGCTTGTCTGGTTGCGCAGCAGAGCACTCTCGCCGAGCACATCTCCGGCTTTCAGCGTGGTCAGTGGAATCTGCTGGCCTCTGCCGTCGCTTCCGGTCAGCTCGACCTGCCCAGACAAAATATAGTAGAGTCCAGGACAGCTTCTCCCTTGTTGGACAATCTGTTCCAGGCGGCCGTAGCGGTGGAGAAGCGTGCTGTGGGCCAACGTTGTCAGCTGCTCGTCGCTCAGATGGGTCAAAAATCCAATTCCTTTGAGCGTTTCCAGAATGGCAGGGTAGTCATCTGGCGGGGTCAATGTGTGGCTGTCCCGTGCGTATTGGATGACAGAGGGCAACGGTGAACTCAGCTTGTGCCGTCTGGCTGCATAGTAGAGCCGGGTCAGAATTTCGTCTCGGATCCATTCGGTCTGTTCAAAGTTGTCGACATAAATTTTGATTTGATATTGGATGGCCGCCTGGCTGTACTGATACTCCTGGACGCGAATTTTGGGGGGGGGCTGGGGGATGACGCCGGGGGTGGCCAG
>JAPLGY010000655.1 GCA_026389955.1 Caldilinea sp.
GCACGATGTCGACCAGAAAGCGTTGGCCGGTGCGCTCGACGATGTGGTGGAGAGTGTGGTCAACCAGGTAGGGGTGGACGTCAACACTGCCTCGCCTGCTTTGTTGACCTACGTGGCCGGGATCGGCCCCAAGCTGGCTGCCAGCATCGTCGCTCACCGGGACAGCCACGGCATCTTTCCCACGCGTGCGGCGCTCAAAAAAGTCGCCGGGCTCGGCCCGAAAGCCTTCGAACAGTCGGCCGGTTTTTTGCGCGTGCGCAACGGCGACGAACCGCTGGATGGCACTGCCATCCACCCGGAGAGCTATCCGATCGCCCGCAGTCTGCTCAAACGGGCAGACATCACACCACAAACGGTGTGGGCCGAGCGGCAGGAGAAGCTGGATCGGCTGCGGGCCAGCCAGCCGTTGGCGGTCTTGGCCGCTGAACTGCAAACTGGCGAGCCGACGTTGGCAGACATCTGGGGTCAGCTGGTGCGCCCGGGCCGGGACCCGCGCGAGGATGTGCCGCCGCCGATCCTGCGCAGCGATGTGCTTTCGCTGGAGGATCTGGCGCCTGGGATGCGGCTGCAGGGCACCGTGCGCAACGTGGTCGATTTTGGTGCCTTTGTGGACATCGGTGTCAAGCAGGATGGGCTGCTCCATCGGTCGCAGATGGCACCTGGCGAGCGGTTGAAGGTGGGGGAGATCTGCGAAGTGGAGATCGTTGCTGTCGACAGCGAGCGCGGGCGGATCAGTCTGGGGCTGCCGGGTCAGGGGAAGGTAGACTGGGCGGCAGGGAGCGGGCTGGTGGCGGGTGCACCTGGGGAGGAGAAATAATGGGGGAGGGAGGGACGGCTGTCGAAGCGGCGATCCTGGCAGCTTTTGACGGGGAGCAGATGATGGCTGACCTGGAGGCGCTGGGGGAGATCGGCTGGGTGGCTGGAGTTGGGCTGCAGCGGATGGCGTACAGCCCGGCGGATCTGGCGGGTCGGCGCTGGGTGTTGGCGCAGATGCAGGCATTGGGGATGGAGGCTGGGATCGACGCTGCTGGCAACGTGGTAGGGGTGTTGCCGGGCAGCGAGCCGCTGCCGGCGCTGGCGTTGGGCTCTCACACCGACAGCGTGCCAGGGGGTGGCAAATATGACGGGGCGCTGGGGGTGGTCGGGGCGCTGGCTTGCGTGCGGACGCTGCGTGAACTGTCTGTGGTCTTGCGTCACCCGCTGCTTGTGATTGATTTTGCGGCTGAAGAGGCGACAACGGCGGCCAGCCCGCTGGGCAGTCTGGCTTTTGTCGGCGCGTTGGCGGTCGCCGATCTGGAGGGCCCGGCCTGGAAGGGGGAGAGCACCCGGGCTTTGCTTGCGGAAAGCGGTTTTGACGCTGCGGCGGTTGCAGCGAGCCGTCTGCCGCAGCCTGTCAGCGCGTTTGTCGAACTGCACATCGAGCAGGGTGAACAGCTGGCCAGTGAAGGGGGGGGTGTCGGTCTTGTCACCGGAATCGTGGGGATCCGCCGCTACTTTGTGCGTTTTGTCGGGCAGGCCAACCATGCT
>JAPLGY010000087.1 GCA_026389955.1 Caldilinea sp.
TGCTTGCGGCGGCTCCTGGACAAGGCTGATTTTCCAACTGTCTTGTTTGATGACCCGCAAATTCGAAAAAAGGACTCGGTTACAGCCCACTTACCCAAGGGGATCGAGGCGCATCGCCGTCTCAAACGGGCTGCTTGACCCATTCTTACCGGAAAGTAAAGAGATCAAACATGTTGCGTCAGACTGCCGCACGGACGAGGGCAAGGCGATTTTGCCGGAATTTCCCGAAGCTGCGTTGCACGTAGCTGTCTCCGTGGTGAATGGCATCGAATATCTGCTGACCTGGAACTACAAGCACTTGGCGAATGCGGGTATACGCAGTAAGATCGAGGTAACTTGTCGTGAACTGGGCTCATGCGGCGCACTTCAACAACGACTTGCTGGCGATCTGCCGTGATCTGAAGGTGGGGGAACAGAAAAGCGGCCGTCCGTTTGCTTCCTATCCTGCTCGGCGTGTGTCCGCGCCGAAAAAAGCTCCGGTCAAAGCCGCATGCAGCAGCTAATCATCTTGGCCGGTCAGACGGCGGGCAATTGGCACGGTTCGCCGTTGTGGGCGGTGTGCGTCGTTTTGCGGGTTTGAGACTTGGGCCTGGCCTACCCCCGTGTCAAGCTGATGGCTGCGCCGGGTGGGCTCGCGCAACTGTGGGTACGTAAGGCGCAGCTGGACCCAGGCGTTCGAGCGCAAAGAAGGAGACGCCGAAATTGCTATCAGCGGTTGAACAAAAAAGATTGTCTTTGTCAAAGAGTACCGAAGCGGCGAAAAAGTCGCAGTTCGGTCAGTTCCTCACGCCTGAAAGGACGGCTGCTTTCATGGCAGGCCTGTTCCCTGACGGGACAGGTGATTGCCACCTCCTGGATGCAGGGGCAGGAATAGGTTCGCTGTCGGCGGCTTTTCTGGATAGATGGAGAAGTGGTGGATTTTGTTTCAGCCGGGTTACTGTAGATGCCTTCGAGCTTGACACCGCCTTGATAGACCCTTTGGCGTACACGTTAGACCGGTACAATCATACGGGTGATTTCGTCGCCAATATCCGCCAAAAAGATTTTATTCTTGCAGCGGTCGAATCATTAAAAGGCACTCTTTTCTCTCCGCCTATTGAACGCTATTCGCACGCAATTCTTAATCCGCCCTATAAGAAGATCAACAGCGATTCTGCCCACCGTCTGGCCCTGCGCCGTGTCGGCATCGAGACGGTGAACCTCTATAGCGCTTTTGTCGCGCTGGCCGTCGCCCAGGCTGCGCCGGGTGGGCAGATCGTCGCCATCATCCCGCGCAGCTTCTGCAATGGGCCGTATTACCGGCCATTTCGCGACTTCCTCCTTGAGCGTGTGGCCGTCCGCCACATACACCTGTTCGAGTCGCGCAGCAAGGCATTCAAGGACGATGAGGTTTTGCAAGAAAACATCATCGTTCGCTTGGAGCGGGACGGCCAGCAGGGGCCGGTGACAGTGACGACATCGACCGACGACACCTTCGTCGATCTTGTGACCCACAAACACCCGTTCGACCGGATCGTGTTCCCCGACGACCCGGAGCGGTTCATTCACATCCCCACGTCCCCGGAGAAAAATACCATCGAGCGATTCGAGGCGATCTGCTGCACGCTGGCCGACCTGTGCATCAAGGTATCCACCGGCCCGGTAGTCGATTTCAGGCTGAAAGAGCACCTGCGCGACATGCCAGAGGAGTGCACTGTTCCCTTGCTGTATCCGGGCCATTTCAGCAGCACCGGCACCACATGGCCTATCAAGGACATGAAAAAGCCGAATGCCATTGAGCGCAACGCCGACACCGAAAAATGGCTGTACCCGAACGGCTTCTACTGCGTGGTTCGCCGCTTCTCGTCCAAGGAAGAAAAGCGCCGGATCGTGGCGAGCGTGGTCGAGCCTGGCACCTTTGGGGACGCGCCCGTGTTGGGCTTCGAGAACCACTTGAACGTCTTCCACGAAAACAAGCGTGGATTGCCCGAGGCGCTGGCTCGCGGGCTGGCTGTGTTCCTCAACACGACCGCAGTTGATGAAAATTTCAGGAGCTTCAACGGCCATACCCAGGTCAATGCGACCGACCTCAAGCTGATGAAGTACCCGAGCCGTGAAGCCCTGATCGAGCTTGGCGAGTGGGCCATGCAGCAAAGAACGCTCACGCAAGAACAGATCGACGCCAAGCTAGGAACCCTGACCGAATGAACGACAAGAACGACTCCATCAAGGCCGCGCACCAGATCATCATTGCCCTGGGCCTGTCCAGGGCGCAGCAAAACGAGCGTTCCGCGCTTTCGCTGCTAGCCCTGCTGAACCTCACGCCGGGCAAGGCGTGGGCCGACGCGCAAAACCCGCTTGTGGGCATCACGCCCCTCATGGGGTGGGCGCACGAGCACTACGGCAAGGAGTACGCGCCGAACAGCCGCGAGACGTTCCGCCGACAGACCATGCATCCGTTCTGCGACGCGGGCATCGCGCTCTACAACCCGGACAAGCCCGACCGACCGGTGAACAGCCCAAAGACTGTCTATCAGATCGAGCCGGCTGCGCTTGCCTTGCTGCGCACTTTCGGCACACCGGAATGGCATGACAGCCTGACAGCATATCTGGCCGGACGGGAAACGCTGGTTGCCCGCTACGCCATGAAACGCGAACAGAACCGTGTTCCGGTCGAGATTGCACCGGGCAAACAAATCACTCTCAGCCCCGGCGAGCATAGCGAGCTGATCCGGGCCATTCTCGAGGATTTCGCCCCGCGCTTCGCACCGGGCAGCGTGCTGGTGTATGCCGGCGACACGGGCGACAAGTGGGGGTACTTTGATGCCCCCTTGCTGGCCAGCTTGGGCATCGACGTTGATTCACATGGCAAGATGCCTGACGTAGTGTTACATTACACAGCGAGGAACTGGTTGTTGCTGGTCGAGTCTGCCACCAGCCACGGCCCAGTCGGTGGCAAGCGTCACGCCGATCTGGCAGCCCTGTTTGCCGGATCGACCGCCGGGCTGGTCTATGTCACAGCCTTCCCAAACCGGGCCGTCATGGGGCGATATCTTGGTGATATTGCGTGGGAAACTGAGGTCTGGATTGCCGACGCACCTTCACACCTGATTCATTTCAATGGCGAGCGTTTCCTTGGGCCGTACAATGCGCCCTAGCAAGGCGCTGCACCGGACGGCAATTCCGCTGCGCTCCATTGCCGCCGGTGAACTTTAACGTTGCGTCCATTGCGAGATGGCAGGGCGTTGAGGCTGTGTCGTCAGATTTATGGAGGTTCAACAATGAACTGTACTGGGAGTGCTCAGCCGTCTGAGCCGACCGCAACCCATGGCCGACCGCACGGGTCGCCCCTACAGGCGGGTGCCCCCGATGAGACCACGGGTAACCAACAACCCCATGGCCGACCGCACGAAGTATATGCTCTTGAAATCGCCTCGCTGCTTATTTGAAAGGTCTTGACGTTAAGCAACCATCTGCGGGCCGCGCGCACCTTCTGGAACGAGATGGTGCGCCAGCGCCTGGTCGAGGTGAATCTCTTTGACCATCTGTCGTGTCCCAAGGATACCCGTCCGGTGGAGATGAAGGCCATCACCGTCGAAGACCTGCGGGCGATCTGGTCGGCGGCCAGGCGCTCGGGTCTGCGGGACTTTGCGATCCTCACGGTCATGGCAACAGCCGGCCTGCGGGCCGGCGAGCTGGTCAGCAGGCCGATCTCGAAGCTCGATATGAAGCACGACACTGCCTGGATGTTTGGGAAGCGCAGGTGACGCAAGGTCTTTCTGGGCCAGGCCAGCCAGGAGGCGATTCGCGACTCTCTCTATAAGCGCCCGATCAATGCGCCGGATGCTCTCTGGCTCAACGTGCAGGGCCATCCCTTGACCGATGACGGCGTCCGGCAGCTGGTCAAGCGCCTGGCGGCGCAGGCCAACGTCCGTGGCAAGCACAACCTGCATGCTTTTCGCCACCGGGCGGCGCAAGCCTGGCTCGACAAAGGGATCAACGCCGAGGTCGTCGCCCAGGCGCTGGGGCATGCCAATGTTACGGTCACCTTGGCTATCTATGGCAACCAAGACGATGAACGGGTCAAAAAGACGGTCCTGGAATTCGAGCTGTCGCCATTTGACGAACTGGCATGACCATAGACGCTTCTTCCCAGACTCACGTGCGTGACGTGCGTGACCTGGTAGCCAAAACTTGCGACTTGGGCGATAATGATGAGTGACTGCCACTGAACTTGTGTGTGGCAAGCTGGAATTGTCGCTGTTTGTGGCGTTAGTACCAAGGGAGCCTGCGATGACAGTCGAACTAGAGCGGATGGTTCTGCCCGAATACGCCGATGTCAAAATCGAAGTCAGTGTGTCCTCGCGTATCAATGTCACCGACATAGTTGCCCAACGTAAGGTGAGCAGGCTGTTGCTCGACCTGGTCGGTACACAGCTTTATGGTGAGAAGCCCAGCCTGGTTGCTGGTCGTCGTCTGGTCTGGCGTGTCCCGGTTTGGCTGGGCCTGCCAACAGTTGGCCCGGTGGGCCAGGTTGGCACGCTTGACGTGGACTCGCAAACGGGTGAGGTGCTTTACACTCAGCAACTGCTTGATGAAATTGCGGAGCGCGGCAGCCTGCACGCGTTGGCTGAAAAGCCGTGAACCCCTTCTGTATCAGGGGCACGCCGACAAGATTGCCGACGAATTGGAGAAGACCGCACGCAAGGGGGCTGTCAACGCAGAGCAACGCAACACGGCGGCAGGCGATTTTCGTACCCACCATCAGCGTATGCACTACCTCGAAATGCGCGAAGAAGAAAGGCCCATCGGCAGGGGTATGGTCGAAAGCGGCGCAAAGCAATTCAAGGCTCGCTTCTGCGGTCCTGGCATGCGCTGGTCCCGGCAAGGCGCCGAAAACCTGCTGCCAGTTCGTGCCGCCTTCCTTAGCGGACGCTTTGACCAGATGGGGGACGCTGCCAAAAACCTGCCCCCATCGTGAAGTAGACCCTTTCCAGTTTCCCAGTCTGGTTTTGCCGCCGCTATCTGTGATATACTATCCCAAATTTTTGTGTCCC
>JAPLGY010000575.1 GCA_026389955.1 Caldilinea sp.
ACAAAGCCTGCTGATCCTGCCCAGCACCCTGGCCAGCTACTTTATCGGCCGCAGCGACTGGATCGGAGCGATCGCCAACGCCATCTATGGCTTCTTTAGCCCGACCAACTTTTTCTACTGGCTCTTCTACTTCCTGTTGACAGCAGCCTTCACCTACTTCTATACCGATGTGATGTTCCGTCAACAGAACCTGCCCGATTCGCTGCAAAAACAAGGAGGGTTTATTCCTGGGATCCGCCCAGGGCCCCGCACCGAACAATACCTCAACAACGTGCTGGCCCGCATTACGCTGGTGGGCGCGCTCTTCCTTGGCTTTATGGCAGTCTTGCCCTACATCATCGGCACGCTCGCAGATGCCCTCTTCGGCGGTGGAACCGGTGTCATGACCAACTACAACTCGTTGATCATCAGCAGCTCAGGCATGCTCATCGTGGTCGGCGTGGTCCTGGACACCATGAAACAGATCGAAGCCCAGCTGATGATGCGCAACTACGAAGGATTTATCCGCTGACCCTCCAGCTAGATTGCTCGTCGTCGATACCAAACAGGGGAAAGGCCGGAGGTGCAAACCCCGGTCTTCTTCATCCCTGACCCGGCGACAGGCACCAGGAGAACCCAGATGGCCCAGACAAGAACGTATGTTGTGCTGCTCGGCGTGCCAGGGGCAGGCAAAGGCACACAGGCACAACTCCTCCAACAAACGACCAGATTGCCCCAAATCTCGACCGGAGATCTCTTCCGCTACAATCTGAAACACCAGACCGAACTGGGCCGTCTGGCCAAAAGTTACATGGACGCCGGCAACCTGGTCCCTGACCAAGTGACTATCCAGATGGTGGCCGACCGGCTCGAACAACCAGACTGCAGCCAGGGGGCCATCTTGGATGGCTTCCCGCGCAACCTGCTCCAGGCAGCCGCGCTCGAGCCAATGGTCGCCCCCTACGGCGGCGTGGCGTGTGCACCGCTGATCCAGGTGGAAGATGAAGAGACCATCCGCCGCATCACCGGCCGACGCATCTGCCGACTCTGCGGCGCAGTCTACCACCTGACCTTCAACCCCCCACGATCTCCAGACCTCTGCGACAGTGACGGGGGCGAGCTCTACCAACGCGACGACGACCACGAAGAGACTGTGCGCAACCGCCTTTTTGTCTACTACAAGCAGACCGCCCCGCTCATCGGCTACTATTTTGCCAAAGGGCTGCTGTACGAGATCGACGGCGCCCGTCCAATCGAAGAAGTGCAACGCGACCTCCTTGCCCTGGTGAAACAGCCATGAAACTGCCCTCCCGAGCCCAGACACAGCGGCCACGCACCCCACAACGGCCCGAACCAGCGCTGAAAAGCCCCCAGGAGATCCAAATCATGCGAGAAGCTGGCCGCGTGGTCGCTCGTGTCCACGCAGCCCTCCAGGCCGCACTCCGCCCCGGGATCAGCACGCTCGAACTGGACCGGCTGGCAGCAGAAACCATGGCACGCTACCAGGCACACTCCTGCTTTCTCGGCTACCGAGGGTACCCGGCACACATCTGCACCAGCATCAACGAGGAGCTGGTGCATGGCATCCCCCGGGCCAATCGCCTGCTCAACGAAGGCGACATCCTCAGCATCGATGTCGGAGTACGCTACCGTGGCTTCATCGGCGACAGCGCCTGGACCTACGCTGTCGGCGCGATCAGCCCTGGCGCACAGGAACTCCTGCGCGTGACCGAACAGAGCCTCTTCCAGGGCATCGCCGCCGCACAGAACGGCAAGCAGGTTGTCGATATCAGCCGAGCAGTCCAACACTGCGTGGAAAGCCAAGGGCTGTACGTGGTGCGTCAGTACACAGGACATGGGGTCGGCCGCCAGATGCATGAAGCCCCTCAGGTGCTCAACTATGCCAGCGAAGACCCCGACGGACAGACCCTGCTGCGCCCAGGGCTGGTCCTGGCCATCGAGCCGATGGTGCAGGCCGGCACCTGGCAGACACAAACC
>JAPLGY010000460.1 GCA_026389955.1 Caldilinea sp.
GGTCGCGCGCTACGTGGACATGCCGCTCCAGCACGGCGACCCACGCACCCTGCGGCGCATGCGCCGTCCGAGTCGGCTGGAGATGGTCTACGACCATGTGGCCAAATTGCGCGCAGCCATGCCCACCCTCGCGCTGCGCACGACCTTTATCGTCGGCTATCCTGGCGAAACCGAAGAAGAGTTTCAGGGTCTGCTTGACCTGGTTCGGGCGATCGAGTTCGACAAGGTCGGTGCCTTTCTCTTCAGCCCGGAGCCGGGGACCCCCTCCGCCGAGCTGCCGGACCCGGTCGACGCAGCCGTCGCGCAGGAACGCTACGCGCGGTTGATGGAGCTGCAGCAACCGATCAGCCTGCGCAAAAATCAGAGCCAGGTAGGACGCCAGCTGCAGGTGCTGGTCGAGGGCCGGGGAAAAATTGAAGGCAGCAACGAGCCGCTCCTGCTGGCGCGCTCCTACCGCGATGCCCCCGAGATCGACGGGCTGGTTCTGGTCCCTGGGGGACGCGGGGTAGGACCCGGGGAGATGATCGACGTGACGATCAACGGCGCGATGGAATACGACCTGGTCGGTGAGATGCAATGGACTGAAACTTTTTCGAGCCGACGTTCAGAACGGGCTGCGCTCAACCTGGAATAACCGGCCTACCACCAGCCTCGCTTCGGCTGCTGGTTCTGGCGCTGAAGCTGAAAAAACTGTGCCATCTGCTGCTGGAGGGCAGCCACCGTGTTCTCCAGCCCGCGCAGACGGCTTTCCAGTCGTTCCTTGCGGGTCTCCTCGCGGCGTTGATATTCTGCCAGCACCCGCTCCAACTCGAGCATTCGCTCGCGCAGTTTGCGGTTTTCTTCCTTGAGCGTAAAGTTGTCCTGGACAACGACGCCGACCATCTCGCGCAGCGTCGACTGGCTGTTGAGCACACTTTGTTGGCTGTTGGCGATGGTGCCGAGCAGTTCCCCCAGCACGTGCGGCAATCCCCCCGTCTTGACCTCGGCCAGTTGCCGGTTCTGTTCGTGGGCCAACGCCAACGCAGAGGGCGCTTCCTGAACCAGACGCCTGGGGATCAGGTGGGCGTTGACCTGATCGTCGGGCAGGCCCTGGCTCAAGAGCTGCTGCACCATGCCGAGCGCGGCCACGTCCGTGTTCGAAAATTTGGGGGGCTCCTTCTGTGCAACTGGACTCAACACCTGGGCAAACCGCTGCGTCCAGCTGCGCAGCAGATCTGTCGTGACCTGAAAATGGTAGGCAACTTCGGTCAACGAATAGACGGTCTCTTGTGCCAGCCCACCATCGTTCAGGGCCATGGCAGTCTCAGGAAGCTGTCAAAAAGGGCTTGCCGAGATGTTGGAGGGAGTGGTTTCATTCGATCACCCTCCAGGTCGTGTCGACCACAGATTCGTCCTGCTGCGGTGGGGCTGACTGACGTTCGATCTTGTCGGAGGCCAGTTTGGCAAAGAGCGCCAATGCCCCGAGCAGGACCACCACATCGTCGAAGGGCAGCAGAGGCATCAGGTCGAGTGGAGAGAGCCAGTAGAGTCCTGCGGCAACCGGCAACAACAGTTTGAGCGAAGCGGGCACCCGCGAGTCAAACAACAGTTGAAGGGCCTTGGGGATAAACCCTACCTTACGGAAATTGAAAAACGGACGATGTTCTTGTCTCATGGTACGATTCTCCTGATCAGCAACTTCATCCATTATACTGGATGTTGCCCAAATTGCGAACTGTTGTCTTGGCGGCCACAGACGCTTTGCCGCCTCCTTGGTTGTTTCAAGGAAAACGAGTGCGGATCATGCCTACTTCTGTTCAAATGCTGGCCGGCTACCCAGAGATCTTGTTGCACGTGATCGCCGAGCTGCGCGGGGCCTGGATCGAAGGCGCCGAGACGCGTGGGCAGGCAGTCGAACTGTTGGCAGCCCAACTGAGCGATCCGACCTCGGTCCAGATGGCCTACCAGGAGATGCTCGACGAGACCGCGCAGGCAGAAGCTGCCATCCAGCTGCTGCTGCGCACCCATGGGGAGCTCGCCGAGGCCCAGTTCAGCCGTGAGTTCGGTGCGATCCGGCAGATGGGCCCGGCCCGGCTCGAACGGGAATCTCCCTGGCTCTACCCGGAGAACGTCGCTGAGCTGCTCTACTACAACGGGCTGATCGGTCGCGGCTTCAAAGGTGTCGGCCAACAGGCCTACACCTACATCTATCTGCCCAGCGATATCACCCCATGGCTGCCCCGCCCTCAGAGCGAACTGCCGGTCGGGCTTCCCCTCCACCCGACCGCCCCGCCACCTCCGGCGCGCACGCTGCTGGCCAGCGACGCTCTGCTGCTGGATCTGGGATCGCTGCTCGGTTTTGTCTACCATGAGCCGCTGCGGCTGACCCCAACCGGTCCCCACCCAGACGACCTCAACGCTCTGGCTGAACGAATGCAGACGCCGTTTGACCAGACGGACGGGGAACAGCATACCCGCCTGCTGTTGCTGCTGCACCTCGCTCAACGGTTGGGCTGGCTGCGTCGAGAGGGGGACAGGGCTCACCTGGCCCAGAACCAGGTTGCCGTCTTTTTGGAAAAGAAACGGCCTGAACAGCGCCGCCTTCTTTTTGAAAGCTGGCGGGACTCACCGGAGTGGAACGACCTCTGTCGCACCCCAGAATTGGAGTGTGTCGAGGCGGGTCTCTGGCAGAACAACCCGCTGCAGACCCGCAGCGCAGTGCTGCTGCTGCTCAGCCATCTGCAGCCGGGCATCTGGTATGCCCAGTCCGATCTGATCGAGGCTGTCCGCACCGTGGAACCAGATTTCCAACGGCCCACCGGCGACTACGACACCTGGTATATCCGCAGCAGCAGCACCCAGGAATTTCTCAAGGGGTTCGAGCGGTGGAGCGAGGTGGAGGGGGCGCTGCTGCGCTTTCTGGTGCGCGGCCCGCTGGCCTGGCTGGCCGTGCTCGATCTAGCTGTACCCGATCCAGCCGAAGCAGTTGCAGACGGACCCCAGCTGCTTTCGCTCAGCAGCTGGGGAGCTCGCTGGCTGGGCCATGAGGTGTCCGACCCCAACGAGCGGATCCACGACCAGTTCCAGATCGCCGAAGATTTTACAGTGACACTGGCAAGCGGGGTTTCATTGGCTGACCGCTTTCGGGTCGAACGCTTTGCTCAGTGGCAGCAGAGTTCGCCGGTTTTCGTCTACCGCATCACCCAGCGCAGTTTGAAACGGGCCAGCGAACGTGGCATCAGCGGGGCTCGGATCGCCGACTTTCTGCGCAAACGGGCTCCGGCCACCCCCTTGCGCGTGCTGACGGCCCTGGAACGTTTTGTTGCAAACAGTTGACCTGTGTGGCTGCGGACAGTTCGGCCGTTTCTCACATGCTGTGCCCAGCCTGCGCCAATGGACGTCAGGGTCCCCCGGCAACGCGCGCACTTGCTCTACCAATTTGCGGCATTCGCCACACTCGTTTATAAAGAATCGAGCGGAATTTTTCTGCTTCACCCATTTTATCCTCTACCACGCTTATCAGAAGGAGCCTCTATGCATCAGCGCAAGATTTCGCTCTGGGTCAGCCTGCTCGTGCTGCTGGGCCTGTTGGCGGGCTGCGCAGCACCTGTCGACACAGCTGCTGTGGCTACCGAGCCAGCCGCCGAGGAAGCGGCCCCTGTCGGCCCGTTCGAGCCAATGTCCATGGCCGCAGAGAACTGCGACTACGGCGGCCTCTTCAATGCGATCGAAGCGGTCGACGAACTCACCGTCAAGTTCACCCTCTGCCAGCCTGACCCGGCTTTTCCTGCCAAAGTCGCCTTTTCTTCCTTCGCCATCAACGACGCTGACTATCTGACGGCCACCGGCGGCGGCGGCGAGTTGATCGAGAAGCCCAACGGCACTGGCCCCTACAAGCTGGTCGAATGGCTGCGCGGGGACCAGATCATCTTCGAACGCAACGAGAACTACTGGGGCGAGAAGGCCATCCCACAGACTTTGGTTTTCCGCTGGAGCACCGAAAGCGCCCAGCGCCTGGTCGAGCTGCAGGCGGGCACGGTCGATGGCATCGACAACCCAGGCCCAGACGACTTTGCAACGATCGAGGAGGATCCCACCTTGCAGTTGGCCCTGCGCAAAGGGACCAACATCTTCTACCTGGGCATGAACAACAGCTACCCCCCCTTCGACAACGAACGGGTACGCCAGGCCTTTGCAATGGCGATCGACCGACAGCGTCTGGTCGACAACTTCTATCCTCCGGGCTCTTCGGTCGCCAGCCAGTTTATGCCGCCGTCGATCTTCGGCTACAGCGACGGGCAGGAGTGGTATGCCTATGACCCTGCGCAGGCCAAACAAATTCTGGAAGAAGAAGGCGTGCTGCCCGGTTTCAAGACCACGATCACCTATCGCGATGTCGTGCGCGGCTATCTGCCCAACCCAGGCATCGTCGCCCAGGACATTCAGGCCCAGCTGGCCGAGATCGGTGTCGACGTCGAGATCGTCGTGATGGAGTCGGGCGCCTTCTTGGACGCCGCCGATCGGGGCGAGTGTCTCTATCGCCTCGCCACCTTGATCGAGCAGCATGCCGAAGAGCTCGCGCAACTCGAATCGCTCAATTGCGGTAAGACCATCACCGACTCGCGCGGCGA
>JAPLGY010000781.1 GCA_026389955.1 Caldilinea sp.
CGCCGGTGGCGGCAGCGTGGGTCAATTCTGGCCAAAAGCGGTCGTCGATGGCCTGCACTGCGGCCCAGGCGGCCTGCCGGTCCCAGGTAGCGGTATCCAGCACCCCGGGGTTCAAGGCAGGGTCGATGACAAGTTTTCCAAACTGCCTTGGGGGTCTGCTGTTCATCGGCGTCTCAGGGTCCTTTCTGGGTCGAGCAGAGGCTGTTTCATCCTTCACTCTGTTCGCGCTGGGTGGGCAGGCACATTTTGGCAGTGAGGCCGCCGTCAAAATAGAGAACCGACCCTGTCATGAACTCTGAGCGGTCGGAGAGCAGATAGGCGGCCAGATAGCCGACCTCTTCGGGCTGGCCGACCCGTCCCCAGGGGACACTGGCGTTGCCCGCTTCGCGGGTATAGTCGGGGCTTTTGCGCCAGTAGCTGGGCACCTCGATCGTGCCTGGGGCCAGCACATTGGCACGAATCCGCAGGGGGATCAGCTCGATTGCCAGTTCGCGGGTGAAGGCGTTGATGGCCCCTTTGGTGCCTGCATAGACCGAGTGTCCAGGGCAGCCCAGGGTGCCGTGCACGGAAGAGACATTGACGATGCTGCCGCCGGCCCATGGCGGGTCGGCGGGGCGCAGGCGCTCCCCCCGTTTGACCATGTGGGGTACTGCCTGCTGGGCGCAAAAAAACTCGCCGCGGATGTTCAGGTGGTAGCTGCGGTTGAACTGCTCCTCGGTGACATCCAAAAAATTGATGGTGGTGGTGATCCCTGCGTTGTTCACCAGGCCATCCAGCCCACCCAGAAAAGCGGCTGCCTCGTCGACCACGCGGCGGCAGTCGGCCACGACGCCCAGATCGCCTTGCAGGGCGATGGCGCGTCTTCCCCAGGATCGAATCTCTTCCACTGCCGAGAGTGCGCCTTGGGCGCTGCTGCTGTAGTGGAGAGCGACGTCGGCTCCTTGCTCTGCCAGCACCCGTGCGATGCCGCGGCCGATGCCTGTCCCGGCTCCGGTGACCAGCACCAGTTTTCCCTGCAGTTCCTGTCCATTGGCTGCCATCGTACCACCCTATTCGTTCCCCTCTTCGTCGCCTTGGATCGCAGCGGTGATCAGGCCGACGATTTCTTCGCGAGTTGTGTTGGTTTTGAGTCTTGTTCCGACGCGCCGGCCGCGGCGCAAGACGATCAGCCGGTCGGCCACAGCAAAGACATGTTCCAGATTGTGGCTGATCACCAGCACCGTCTTGCCTTCGGCCTTAAGGTTGGCGATCAGCTCGTTCACGGTGTGCTGCTGCTCGACGCCGAGTGCAGCGGTCGGTTCGTCCAGCATGAAAATATGGCGGCCGCGGGCGAGGGCGCGGGCGATGGCGACCCCCTGCCGCTGTCCGCCGGAGAGCTCGCCGACATTCACCCGCACCGAGGGCATGTCGATCCGCAAGGTTCTGATGATGTGCTCTGCGTCGGCGTACAATTTTTTGAAGTCGATCCAAAAGCCAAAGCGGGTCGGCTCCATGTGCAAATAGATATTCGAGCCCACGTCGCGCACATCCACCAACGCCAGATCCTGGTAGACGGTGGAAATGCCTGCCAGCCGTTCGGCGTCTTTGGGCCCGTGGATGTCGACCGGTCTGCCGTCGACCAAAATCTGGCCGGCGTCTTTGCGGTAGATCCCGGAGAGAATTTTGACCAGGGTGGATTTGCCGGCGCCGTTGTCTCCGATCAAGGCGACCACTTCCCCGCGGTAGAGTTCAAAGTTGACATTGTTCAACGCCTGGACATGCCCGAACGCCTTGCAGAGTCCCCGGGCTTCGAGAATGGGCTGTACAACTGCGGGCTGGGGTGCTGTTGGCGTAATGGTGGTGGCCATGATGGGTGACCCTTTGTGAAAAAAAATTCGGACAGATGGAGGCGGACTCCCGGGAAGGGTCCTACCCGGGAGTCTGTGTGGATCCTGGCCTAGGTGTTGCTGGGTGGCGGCCAGGTGCAGCCTGGTTTACGGCGCATCTGGGTTGACTGCGTCTGGGCGGAACTGGGGTTCCAGCCGTTCCAGGATTTCGTAGTACGGGTCGATCGCATCCACCGTGACGAGTGGGGCATCCAGGATGGTCCAGTAGGGGACCTCTTCGCCGTTGACCATTTTGTAGAGCAGCTCGGCGGCCTGTTTTGTCTCCTCGTAGAGGGGTTGGGCGACCAGCCCCCAGATCTCGCCGTTTTTGACCAGGTCGAGATTGACGCGGGTGGCGTCCATGCCGACGGCCAGGATCTGTTTGCCGGTTTCCTTCTGTGCACCTGCCCATGTGGTGGGCCCGCCCCCGGTGGTGGAGAGTGCCGCCACCAGATCAGGGTTTGCCTGCATGATCGAGGTAGCGACTGCGATTGCTCCGGTGGGTTCTGGGCCTTCCAGTTCTACGGGGAGCACAGTCAGGCTTGGGCAGTATTTGGCCATGCCTTCGGTGAAAACTTTGGCCACCATGTCTTCTGTCGCGTTGAAATTGTTCTGGGTGACGGCCACGGAACCGGCGGTGATGCCTTGGGCAGTCAGCTCGTCGCACATGGCTTTGGCCGACCCCGCGTGCGTCTGATTTGGAGACGGTCTGGTCTGCTAGTGCGACCAGGGCGTCGATCGAGTTCTCGTCGGTGGTGGCGAGTTCGCAGTCGAGCTCTAGCTCTCTGCAGCCTTCCAAAAAGCTTTGCTGCGTATACTGGTGCACTGGGTGCCACGCCGAGCTTTGCACCCAATAAAACTTGCCGGTCACCTTGCCGTCTGCTGGGGCGCTTGCCTCTTCGGCTGCTGGTGGCTCGGCTGCGGGAGCCTGGACAGTGCAGGCTGCCAGGAGTGCCAGCAGTGCAAACAACGGCAGGATGCGTAGGAAATGCTTTCTGTGCATTGGAACCTCCTTGTTCAAACTTGGCAGCCCCCTGTCCTTCAGCTTTCTTTTCGGCGGTTGCGGAGCACGTCCAGGACGGCTGCAGCCACCAGCAGAAAACCAAGCATAGGGGTCTGGAGATACGCGTCGAAACCGGCGATCACCAGTCCACTCTGGACGAGTTGGATGAAGAGGACGCCAAAAAAAGTACCGACAGCGGAGCCGCGTCCCCCGTAGAAACTGACCCCGCCGATGACCACGCCGGCGAGGATATCCAGCTCCAGATTTCTGCCGATGACGGGGTCGCCTGGCGTGAGGGGCAGCTGGCTCATCGTCAGCATCCCAGCCAGCCCTGCCAGAAGGCTGGTCGACATAAAACAAATTATTTTGACTCGGTCGGTGTTGATGCCGCAGACCTGGGCGGCAAGCTTGTTGCCGCCTGTGGCAAAGAGCATAGCGCCCCAGCGGGTCTGGTTCAAGAGGATTTGCACGACCACCAAGAGGAACACTACCAGCAGAAAGGTGAACGAAGTGCCGAACGGGCGCCAGGATCCGACCACGCCGACTTCGGGGGGGAGCGGGTAGATGGGCAGCCCTTGGGTAAAGGAATAGCTGAGGCCGCGCACGACGAACATTGTGCCGATCGTGGTAATAATGGCGGGGATTCCGATTTTGACGGTCAGCAGGCCGTTGCACAGGCCGACGAGCAGGGAGGCTGCCAGTGAAGCGACCACGGCCAGTGGGATGGGGACGCCGGCATCGCGGATCAGCTTGGCGGCGAAGACAGCGCCCAGGCTCATGACGGCTCCTGTCGAGAGGTCGATTTCGCCGGCGATCATCAGCTGGACCATGCCCATGGCGATCAGGGCTGGGAACGCCATCGTGCGCAGGATCGACCCGACCGTGGCGGGTTCCAGCATGGCGTCGTTGCGCCAGTAAAAGAGTGCGGTGAGGACAAAAAGCGCCACAAGGATGGCGGTCTCTTGTTGTTCGAACAGGGTCCGCAGCAGCGATGCAGGGGGTCTGCCGGTTGTGAGGGGAGTTCCTGGATTGCCAGCAAGCTTCATACGACGATCTCCCTCGACAGATGGGCGGGTGGGTTGTGCTGGAGCGTTGTTCTGGCCATTGGGGTCAGTACTGGGCGACTCTGCGCCGGAGAACATCCAAGGCGGCGGCGCCGAGCAGAATGACGCCCACCACGATGCCTTGTGCATTGGTTTTGACGCCGGCGTTGGCCAGCCCGATCCGGATGATCTGGATCAAGAGGACGCCGAGCAGCACGCCGAGGATGCTGCCGACCCCGCCGCGCAGGCTGCCGCCGCCGATGATGACGATGGCGATCACCCAGAGCAGCCAGCCTTCGCCGATGGCGGCGTCGGTGGTTCCGCCGTAGCCGATGACCAGCAGGCCGGCGATGCCGCAGCAGAGGCTGACGAAGACGAAGCAGAGGGTTTTGACGACGGTGACGGGGATGCCCACGATCGTTGCGGCCCGGGGGTTGGCGCCGACGGCGACCAGGGCAGGGCCCAGCACGGACCGGCGCATCAGCTGGTCGCCGATCACATAAGCTGCCAGCAGCGTCAAAAAAGCATAAGGCAGGCCAAAGAACGGGGAGGGATCGAGCGTGCTTTTCAGCCAGGGGATCATCTCGCCGACGTAGAGCCATGTGCCTTTGAGCAGCCAGATGGCCAGTCCCCAGGCCAGAAAGCTGGTCCCCAGCGTAGCAAAAAAGGAAGGCATGCGGATTTTGAGAACGATAAAGCTGTTGAGCAACCCGACCAGGAGGGCGGCGAGCAGGGCGGCGGTGTAGCTGGCCCATTCGGGCCAGCCGACGTTGTGCAGCAGCAGCCCTGCGACAGCCGCCGAGAGGCCGGCGGTGGAGCCGCTTGACAGGTCAATTTCACCGGCGATCATCAGAAAGGCCATGCCAAAAGCGGCCACGCCCAGGAAGGTGCCCTGCAAGGCCATGCGGGCGAGATTGGCGGGCTCCGCCATGGTGTTGTTGGCAACGACAAAGGCGCCAAAAAAGACCAGCACAGCCCCCAGTACCCCAATTTCGGGGATATTCAGCACGCGTTTATAGAGTGGCTGGCTGAAATTTGGGGAAGGGGCGGTCGTTTTGTGGGTGGTCATGGTGTGCTCTTTTCAGCGTCTTGCCATGCTTCGGCCAGAACGGGGTTTTCCAGCGCGCCGATCGTTTCAATTTCGACCTGCACCACGTCGCCCGGGCGGAGCCAGCGGGGGGGGGTACGGGCGGCGCCCACGCCGGCGGGTGTGCCGGTAGCGATGATGTCGCCGGCTTCCAGCGTCATGACCCTGCTCATATCGGCAATCAGGCGGGCCACAGAAAAGATCATGAGGCTGGTGTGGCCTTCCTGCACCAGTTCGTCGTTGATCCAGGTGCGCAGCCACAGATTTTGGACATCGGGCACCTCATCGGCTGTGACCAGGGCGGGTCCCATCGGGCAGAAGGTGTCTGGGGTTTTGCCGATCACCCACTGGCTGGTGCGGTTTTGCCAGTCGCGTGCGCTTACATCGTTGAGGGGCAGGTATCCAGCCACACAGTGGAGGGCTTCGGACTCGGCGACATTGCGGCTGCGGCGGCCAATGACTACGCCCAGCTCTCCTTCGTAGTCGGGTTCTCGGACAGCGGTGGGGATGACAATGGGGGCGCCGGGTCCGATCACGGTATTGGCGAACTTGGCAAAAATAATGGGTGCGGGTGGGGCCGCGGCATTGGATTCGTGGGCATGGGCGAGGTAATTCTGGCCGATGCAGATAATTTTGCCGGGCCGGTGGAGGGGGGCGAGCAGCTGGAGTGCAGCGAAGTCCAGCCCTTGTGCTGGGGAAGCGGCGGCCAGCGTCTGTTTTGCCAGATCGAGTGCGGGCGGGCCGGCCTCCAGCAGCCCCAGCAGGGTGTGGGGCAGGCGGGGTTCCAGGAGATTCAGGTCATAGACAAGTTGGGTCTCCTGGTGGGTGACCAGGGCACCCAGGCGGGGCTGGTCGGTATGCACAAAGGTAATCAGCCTCATCGAATCCTCCGGTGAGATCCCCAGCCCTTTGGGCGTGGGGGGAGAGCATTTTTGTCCATATGGGTCGAACTGTCTCAGAAGAGCAGGGAGCGAACAAATTTTGTAAATTTTGATAGTATACAGTATACGTCAAGAAGTATACTGTATACTGTCAGGATGTCAAGTTGGACAAACGGCCAAGATGATTTTGGGGGCTGGAGTGTTTGCGCTCTTCTGCACAGGTACGAATTTTTGGTATACTGTGTATGCGAGGATAAGAGATTCGATCTGCCCCCTTTTCCCTGATTTGGCACATCTTTCGGTGTTGATCGGGTCTCATCGACAACGGCCACAACTTTTTTTGTGACGACACAACCGCAATGAGCAGCGAATCAGAGTTGTTGGAGCAGATCCGTGCCTTGCTGCAGCGGCAGGACCATGAGGCTGCTGTGCGTTTGCTGATTGAAAAGCAGCAGCTGCTGCGCTCGGGGGATCCGGGTATGGTGCTGCATCTGCTGCGGCTGCTGCCCCTTTGGACAGTCCAGGGATCGGCGCAGCTGCTTTGGCTGCAGGGGTGGGCTGAAGCCAGAACCGGCTCCTATGCGGCTGCGGCTGCGAGCTTAGAAAATGCGCGCCTGGATCTGATTGCACAGAGGCAGCAGACAGATGCGTTGCGGGTTGTGCTTGAGCTGGCTCGTCTGCATCATCTGTTGGAAGACCTGGGCATGGCGCGGCTGTACACGCAGATGGCCAGCGACCTGCTGCGGGAACTGCATCTAGGGGATCCTGGGGTGGAGGCCGAGGCGGTGTTGAGGGTAGCGATGTTGGCGCCTGACATCGGGTTATATCGGGAAGGAGAAGATCTGGCCAGGCGTGCGCTGCGTCTGTACGAACTGCAAGGTGACAGGGCAGGTGTTTGCAGTGTCTGGCTGTTGCTTTTCAGCTTTCACAACCAGACGGGGCGGTATCAACCATCTGGCAGCTATTTGCGGCAGGCACAGCAGCTGGTAGACAGTGCGAACTTGGGGCCGGTCTATGCTGTGTCAGTTTTGAACAAGCGAGCCCATTGGTATTGGTATCAGGGCAACCTGGCGGCTGGGTTGAAACAGGCATTGGCTGCGGTGGAGCTGGCTGACGCCAGCGCGCAGCCAAAATGGCAGGTCTACAATCGGCTGGTTGTGGGCAATCTG